>NZ_JACYGY010000002.1:1105572-1405572 GCF_015221875.1 Dyadobacter subterraneus | reverse complement strand
CAAATATAAAACCGTTTGGAATTCGTACTATTGTATAGAAAGCAGACACATTTTAACGTACAGGTTACTCCTCATGAAGTGGGAAAAATTACTCTCGGCGAAACGCTGGGGAAGTGAAGATAAAAATATAGAAGACCAGGCTGAAGCACGGTCGGAATTTCAGCGTGATTATGACAGATTGATATTTTCTTCGCCTTTCCGAAGACTTCAGAATAAAACGCAGGTTTTCCCATTACCCGGAAGCATTTTTGTTCATAACAGATTGACGCATAGCTTGGAAGTGGCGAGTGTCGGACGTTCATTGGGTAGGATTTTCTATAACAGATTAAAGAAAAGCAGACCTGATCTTGACGACGAACTTCCGCTGATCAGTGAAATCGGAAATATTGTGGCAGCGGCTTGTCTGGCGCACGATCTTGGAAATCCGGCTTTTGGACATTCCGGAGAGGCAGCAATTTCCTATTATTTTACAAATGGTGACGGGCTGATTTATAGGGATAAAGTAGCAGAAGCGCAATGGGAAGATCTGACTCATTTTGAAGGAAATGCGAATGCTTTCAGGATTCTGACACATCCCTATGCAGGAAAAGGATATGGAAGTTTCGCGCTGACCTATTCAACATTAGCAGCTATTGCGAAATATCCCTGCGAATCACTTGCAGGACATGACAAATCGAAAATATTTAGAAAAAAATATGGTTTTTTTCAGTCAGAACAAGCTGGTTTTGAGAAAATTGCTACCGAACTTGGCTTGGCGCAAGTTGAAGATAACTATCTGATTTACAAACGTCATCCGATTGTTTATCTGGTTGAAGCAGCTGATGATATCTGTTATAACATCATAGATCTTGAAGACGCACACCGGCTTAAAATTTTATCTTACAGAGATGTTGAAGATCTGCTTTTACCATTAGCGAACGATCCTAAAATGGCTGAACGGCTTGCGGACATTGATGATGACGATGCAAAAATCAGCTTTTTGAGGGCAAAATCGATTAATACATTGATTGGTCAGTGCTCTGAGCTTTTTTATAAGGAGCAGGAAACCATTCTGAGTGGAGATTTTAACCATAGTCTGATTGACCAGATCCAGGAACCATTCTGCTCCATTATGAAGAATATTGAACAGATTTCTATTAAAAAAATTTACAATTATTCTTCCGTAGTGCAAATTGAAGTGGCGGGTTATAAGGTGATGGGCGGACTTTTGGAAGAATTTATTCCGGCATATCTTAACAACAATTCTCACTATTCAAAAAAACTGGTTGAGCTGATCCCGAAACAATTTATTACAAATAAAACTGACGAATACTCAAAAATCCAGACCGTTCTTGATTTTATATCCGGTATGACAGACCTTTATGCAGTAGAATTATTTCGAAAAATAAAGGGGATTTCGTTCCCGTCCATTAGTTAGAAAAGATTGCAGCGTTTCATTATAATTATTTATTTCTCAGGCAATTGACAAGAGCAGTTTCAGCTTCCTGATATTTTTTCAACTGCTCAGAAACTTTCATTATCTTGTAACCTCAAACAGCTTTTCAAAAGCCTATCTCAACTATGAAAATTGAACAGTTCGTCTATTCTGGCGCAGCCTCCGCCAAACCTTTTACAATAAATCCGCAATTAATTTTCGCTTTTGGACATAGAGAACTTCTTGAAAGTCAGACTTTGACGCAGGAGCTGGCTAAAAGCTATCCCGACGCAATTTTAACAGGCTGCTCAACCGCAGGCGAAATTATCAGCGAATCTGTTCATGACGGCACTATCATTTTCACCGCCATTGAATTTGAGGATGTAAAAATCAAATCAGCGAAAGTCGGGCTGAAAGATTCGGCTTATAACAGTTTTGAAATTGGTAAAAAGCTGGTTTCACAATTTCCGCAGGAAGGATTAAAACACGTTTTTGTCGTTTCCGACGGACTAAAAGTGAACGGAACTGATCTTGTAAAAGGTATTGCCGATGAATTACCGGCAAATGTCACCTTAACGGGCGGACTTGCAGGTGACGGACCTCATTTTTCTAAAACTGTCATTGTTGAACCTGACGGAACCGTGGCTACGGAAAGTATTGCCGCTATCGGTTTTTATGGAGATTCCCTTCAAATCGGTTTCGGATCACGTGGTGGCTGGGATAGTTTTGGCTTGGACAGACTAGTCACAAAATCGAAAGAAAACGTATTGTATGAAATTGACGGTCAGCCGGCTTTGGATCTATATAAATCATTTTTGGGCGACAGGGCAAAAGATCTTCCGTCATCCGGACTTTTGTTCCCGCTAAGTATGCGCGACAGCGAAGACCGGGCGCCTGTGGTAAGGACAATCCTCGGGATCAGCGAAGAAGATAAAAGTCTGACTTTCGCGGGTGATATTCCACAGGGAAGTTTTGTAAGGCTGATGAAGGCTAATACCGACAGATTGATCAATGGTGCGGAAGAGGCTGCTGTGGCTGCTAAAAATGGCGATAAAAAATCTCCGGAATTTGCATTGCTGGTAAGTTGCGTTGGCAGAAAACTGGTATTAAAACAAATTGTTGAAGAGGAAGTTGAGTCCGTTTCAGAAGTTTTGGATCAGCCGTTCATGACAGGATTTTATTCCTATGGTGAGATTGCGCCATTTAACCAGAATGTTCAATGTGAACTTCACAATCAAACTATGACCATTACCACCTTCCGGGAATCTTAAAAACTTAACGCATATTGGAAACAACGGAAATTACTTATCACCGTCTTTTAAAACGCCAGATCAGGAAATCTTTATCCCCTGAACTGGCTGAAAATCCTGAATTTCAAGATTTTCTTAATTCCGTCAATCAGGCTTATCTTGAATTTCAGGATGATATTGCCCGTGTGGAACATATATTGGAACAAAGTTCTACTGAATTATTTAAGGCCAACAAAGAGCTGATTAATATTGCCGCTCAGAAAACGGAAGAAGCCGCTTCAACAAACAGAAGGCTTGAAGAGGTGGCCAACAGTATTTCCGAAGTGCTTATTCAGCTTAACAAAGAAGGCAATATCATATATCTCAACAACGCCTGGGAAACGGTAACAGGATTTAAAGTAACGGACAGTCTGAACAAAAACTGGGCTGAATTTCAAATAAATAACGATTCAAAAACCAGGTTAGAATCACTTTTTACAGGGAAAATCAATTCGGTTCAGGATACTTTCAAATTAACAACAGCCGACAAAACCGAAAAATGGCTGGAAATTTCTATTTCTGCACAATTATCTTCTGATGAAGAAGTAATCGGATTTATCGGGACGGTGAGTGATATCACTTCCAGAAAAGCCCAGGAAGAACAGATTAACCGTATGGTTGAGTGGTTTAACGAATCCAGTGAGGCTGTTCAGGTTTCGGATGATACCGGAAAACTGCTTTTCATAAATCACGAAGCAGCCCGGCGTCTAGGCAAAAAACAGGAGGAAATAATCGGATCGCACATTAGCAGTGTTGAAAAAATATTTGAGGAAAATGAGAAATGGGAGGAGTACGTAAATAATTTGAAAAGTACTTCCAAGATGATCATTACCGGGGTCCACAGAAAGACAGATGGCAGTACTTATCCCGTAGAATCAAGTGTAAAATATTACGAAACCAATGGACAGGGTTATGTTCTGGCATTTATACGGGATATCACCGAACGGGTTGAAGCTGAGAATAGACTAAAATCTTACATGCGTGACCTGGAAAGGATCAACGCTGAACTTGACCAGTTTGCTTACGTGGTTAGTCATGATTTAAAGGCACCCTTACGTGCGATAAATAATTTATCCGAATGGATTGAGGAAGATATTGAAGACCATCTTGATGGCGACACAAAAGATCAGTTCAAACTTTTACGCGGACGAGTCCACAGGATGGAAAGTCTGATTAACGGAATTTTATCCTATTCCAGAGCCGGACGTATCAAAACAACCAAAGAAAGATTTCTGGTTAAATCATTGCTTGATGATCTTTGTGATACTTTCAGTTCAAAAAAGCCGATCGAATTTATTTTTGAGGGTGACTCGAAAAGGGAATTGCTTTCCGAAAAAATCACGCTGGGACAAATTATGCAAAACCTGATTTCCAACGGGATTAAGTACAACGATAAAGAGGAAATCAAAATCACAATTGGCTGGAAAGATGGAGATGGAGGTCTTGAATTTTTTGTAAGAGATAATGGACCAGGAATCAGTCCGGAGTTTCATGAAAAGATATTTGTCATTTTCCAAACTTTGCAATCCAGGGACGAAGTTGAAAGTACCGGCGTAGGCCTTGCCATTGTGAAAAAAATCATGGATGAAAAAGGAGCAAAAATCCGTATCGAATCTGTTATGAAGGAATCGACTACGTTCTTTTTCACCTGGCCGGTTAATGAAATAGCCGAGGTTGAAAAAATATAGAATCAATTTGAATAATCCTCTACTTATTAGTAATAAAAGTCATTAATTATAACAATCTTTACAAAATGTCCATTTCAAATCCAATCCCCATGACAATCTTACTAGTTGAAGATGACGAAGTAGATATCATGAATGTGAAGCGAGCATTTAAAAAAAATAACATCTCAAATCCACTCGTGATTGCCCATAACGGCATTGAGGCCCTTGAACTTCTTCGGTCCACGGAAGCAGATGCGCCAAAACCAAGAATCGTTCTTCTGGATCTTAACATGCCGAGAATGGGAGGAATTGAATTCTTAAAAGAAATCAGACAGGATCCAGAACTAAGTTCTTTATCCGTTTTTGTCATGACCACTTCCAATGAAGATGGTGATAAAATTGACGCCTTTAATCTCAACGTAGCCGGTTATATCCTGAAACCTTTGTCTATGGATCGCTTCATTGCGGCTGTGTCTACTTTGAAAAGCTACTGGACCCTTTGCGAGTACCCTGAATAAGCCTGCAAGCCCACCTCCTTTTAAAATGTTATGACCCCCTTGAATCTGCTGTTGGTAGAAGATGATGATATTGACGCGATGGAATTTAAACGTGCCATCCGGAAATGTAATGCTGAAATTCAGGAAATGCGGATATGTAAATATGCCGAAGAGGCCATTATGACCCTGGAAAACTGGACGCCTACCTGCATTTTTATTGATTATCAGCTTCCCAAAACCAACGGTCTGGAACTGCTTAAAAAAATAAAAAAGATTGCTCCAAAGCTTCCCGTGATCGTTTTAACTTCTCAGGGTGATGAACGAATTGCAGTAGAAATGATGAAAGCGGGAGCTATGGAATATTTTCCAAAAGCAGAAATAAACGCAGAAAAGCTGACAAAGACTTTTCATACCATGAGCCAGATGTTCGAGGTAGAAAAGGAACGTGAAATTGCGCAGAAGGAACTGGCGGAAAAGGAGGAATTTATCCAAAAGGTAGCACAGCTTTCACCCAATATCATTTATGTCATTGATATTGAAAAGTGGACAAACATTTTCCATAATCAACAGATCAGTGAAATCCTTGGTTATAAGGCAGACGAGCCACTTCCTGAAAATGTCTTTGCTTTTTCAAAACTGATCGATAATCAGGATGTGCTGACATTCCGGAAACATTACAGTTATATCAGGCATAATTTAAAAGACGGGGAAGTAATTGAAAAGGAGTTCCGTCTTAAACATAAAAACGGGTCTGATGTCTGGATCATTACCCGGGAAGTGCCTTTCAAGCGAAATGACGCAGGTGAAGTACTGGAAGTTTTGGGAACCGCCATTGATATAACAAGCAGAAAACTGGTTGAACAGGAATTGATAAAGGCAAAAAAAGATGCAGAAGAAGCCGCCCGAATCAAGTCTGATTTCTTGTCTACCATGAGTCATGAAATCCGTACGCCTATGAACGCGATCATTGGATTTACGGATTTGTTGCTGACAAGCAATTTCCCGGAAGAGGATCTTCAATATTTAAATACCATCAAATATTCAGCTGACAATCTGATGGTTATACTGAATGACATTTTAGATTTATCCAAAATTGAAGCCGGAAAATTCAGTCTTGAAGATTTTGAGTTTGACCTCCGGGAAAAAACCGGTCATTTATACCGGACTTTCGAATTTAAAGCAAAAGAAAAAGGAATCAGGCTTTCATTTGAAATTGACGACAAAATGCCGTCGATACTGGTCGGCGATGCATACCGTTTGAACCAGATTTTGGTCAATCTTATTGGTAATGCACTGAAATTCACTTCCGAAGGTTTTGTGAAAGTCTCTATCCTCGTTGAAAAGGAATATGCTAATAAAGTGGATTTAAAAATCCAGGTTAAAGATTCCGGGATTGGTATATCTGATGATAAACTGAGCCTGATTTTCGAAAGTTTTTCGCAGGCTCACAACAATAATGCAACCAAATTCTTTGGTGGAACCGGACTTGGTTTAAGCATTACGCGAAAAATTACAGAACTGATGCAGGGAGAAATTACAGCAGAAAGTGAGCTTGGTGCAGGAAGTTCTTTTTGCGTTTCGCTGACCTTCAAAAAAGGAAATTCTGTTCCTGCCAGAGATAATTTAAACGCAAATATTCCTTTTTCTCTTAAAGGTTATAGCGTAATTGTTGCAGAAGATATTCTTGCCAATCAGCTTTTACTTAAACATTTACTTAAAAGATGGGAAGCTGATTTTGTGATTTGTGATAATGGTAAAGAAGTTCTTGACACTTTGAAACTGCGTAATTTCGATCTGATACTCATGGACTTACAAATGCCAGTGATGGATGGCATTACCGCTATGAAAGCCATTCGAAATTCTTTTCCCCATCTTGACAAAGTTCCGGTTCTGGCATTTACTGCTGATACTTTTGCGCAGACTTCGCTTGAAATCATGGATTGTAAATTTCAGGATTTCATTACAAAGCCATTCCGGATTGACGAATTAACATCCGTCATCGGAAAACATCTGAATTTGTAAAACGGTCTTCCACGACACAACTTAGATTTGTACTGATGCTAAATTAGCTCATTGCTACTTCACCATCCGGTGGGATTGCTACCTTTGGGCAAAATTATTCACCATGACAAAAGTAAAGCTTACCGTTAATAATAACGGATCTCTGAAAGTAGACGGAGAATTTGAGATCGTAGATGCGCAGGGAAACGTGTACGGATTGGAAGGAAGAACTGTCGTTTCGATATGTCGCTGCGGACTTTCTGCCAACAAACCATTCTGCGACGGTTCTCACAAAGGACATTTTGAGCATAATGCGGTTGCATTTGATTTGCCTCCTAAAAAAGTTTAGGATCGAAAAAATTCTATTCTAAAATCCACTGGTTTTCAAAAGCCAGTGGATTTTTTGTTGGTATGTGTTTTGATACAATTCAATCGGAGGTCACCTGTTTGACGTATGTCATATATATTAAAACCTAACTAAACGATCTGTGAATTCTCAAACACGTGTCAGCATTATCATTATTCTTATTTTATTCGGAGCATTTTTGCTAACACTTTCCGGCTGTACTTTTCTTGGAAACAAAGCTCATAAAGATATCATTTATGCAAAAGGTATGGGAGCAATTCCTGATCAGCAGCTCAGTATTTTTGAACCAAAAAAACCTAAATCTCCTAAAGATGTTTTAATCTTTATTCATGGTGGAAACTGGAATTCAGGAAGAAAATCTCAATACAATCTGATCGGACGCAACTGGACAAAACGCGATATCGTTTATGTGATCATTGATTACCCATTAAGCCCGACTGCGACCTACAAAGAAATGGCAGAGTATTCGGCAAAGTCTGTAAAATGGGTCAAGGAAAATATTCAGAATTATGGTGGAAATCCTGACAGAATCTTCATTTCAGGGCATTCGGCTGGCGGCCATTTGGCAGCACTCATATCAATTGATGATCAATATTTTCAAAAGTTAGGTATGACAAATCCTATCAAAGGACTGATTCTGATTGATGCAGCCGGTTTGGATATGTATGGTTATTTGTTAGATGAAAAATTCCCGAAAGATCATACTTATTACAAAACATTTACTGCCGATCAAAAGACCTGGAAAGATGCGTCGCCACTTTATCACCTACATAAAGGAATGCCACCTATGACAATTTTCAGAGGTGGAAAAACTTATCCTTCTATTGTTTTGAGTAATGAAAAATTTATAAAAGCAATGCAGGAATTTGCACCTGAAACACCTTATGAAATCTTAAAAAGCAAGAAACATGTTCCAATGATTACGCAGTTTTTCAATCCCTGGAATAAACGCTATAATCAAATTCATCGTTTCATGGAAAGTGTTGATAACAAGGGAAGTATTGTCAAAAATTGATTTTCAATTTTCTTAGGCACATAAATAATTTTTGGCACAAGTTCGTTTCAGTATCAAATTTTTACTATATTTGTGATACTAATAGTATCATCAACAAACGTTAGAACATAGATATGTCGGAAAGACTTCATGAGAAGCTTGAAATTCTTGCTGATGCGGCCAAGTACGACGTATCATGTTCATCCAGTGGCAGCAAGCGCACCAATCACAACAAAGGATTAGGTGAGGCGACGGGAAGCGGAATTTGTCATACCTACACGGAAGATGGACGCTGCGTTTCACTTCTAAAAATCCTGCTTACTAATCATTGTATTTTTGACTGCGCTTACTGCGTTACAAGAAAAAGCAATGACATTAAAAGAGCCGCATTCACGGTTCAGGAAGTGGTCGATCTGACCATGAATTTTTACCGCAGAAATTATATTGAAGGACTTTTCCTGAGTTCGGGTATTTTTAAAAATGCCGATTACACAATGGAAAGGCTGGTTTCTGTTGCCAAAAAACTTCGGACAGAAAATAAATTCAACGGATATATCCATCTCAAAACAATTCCCGGCGCAAGTGATGAACTTATGCATGAAGCGGGTTTGTGGGCAGATCGTCTCAGCGTAAATATTGAAATTCCGACAGAAAGTGGTTTGAAACTTTTGGCTCCGGATAAGAATATCAAAGATATGATCGAGCCGATGACTTATTTGAAAAAGGAGATCATCCGGACGAAGGAAGAATCGAAAATATTTAAGTCTGCGCCGCTTTTTGCACCCGCCGGACAAAGCACACAAATGATCATTGGCGCCAGTGGTGAATCCGATAAAGACATCATGCACACGGCGAATAAATTCTATAAAGGATTTAATTTGAAACGGGTTTATTACTCAGGTTATGTACCAATCAGTAACGATAACCGATTGCCTGGTTTAGGAAGTGCTGTTCCGGTTTTGAGAGAAAATCGGTTATATCAAACGGATTGGCTTATGCGGTTTTACGGATTTCATGTGCAGGAATTACTGAATGATCAGTTTCCAAATCTTGACCCCGAAATCGATCCAAAACTTAGCTGGGCGCTCAGAAACATGGCTTTTTTCCCGGTTGATGTTAATACTGCCGACTTGCAATTAATTCTTCGGGTACCAGGAATTGGCGTCCAATCGGCACAAAAAATTGTTGGAGCGCGCCGGTTCAATAAATTGGGATGGGATCATCTTAAAAAAATCGGAATAGCGATTAACAGAGCGAAATATTTTATAACCTGCAACAGTCCGATAACCGATCGGAAGGATTATACGGAAGCCAAAATCCGGCAATTTATCCTCAACGAATCCCGGAGTAAATTCCTTACCAATGGAGGTCAGCAATACAATCTTTTCGGATAAGCCCGTCAGCGTTTCATACGATGGAACCTGGTATGGCTTATTGACTGCGGTTTTCGATGCCTATTCAAAAAAATGGAATGTTACCGGTTTTTCAGTTATTGACCGCGAAAGCCAGACAGACTTTTTTGCAGAAAAAGTAATTGTGGTAACGGATGAAGAAAAAGCAAAAAGAGTTTGGCTTGGACTGAAAAAGAAAGTCCCGAAAGAAAATTGCATACAACTTTATCGCTGTTATTTATCTGAGATTGCCGGCATTGAAATAACTATATTTTCCTGTATCAAGTTTTATTTTTCCGGTTTTGATTCGCCGCATCTGGCCTATGGCAATCCTGATGTTTTGAAAGTAAATCAAACTTCAAAAATGGTATATCGGGAGAAACACAGAATGGAAGCTTTTGTCAGATTTCAGCGCACGGCTGATGATTTGTATTATGCAGGAATTGAGCCGGATTTTAACGTAATTCCTCTATTAAACGAACATTTTGCTGAGCGTTACGCCGATCAGAATTGGTTGATTTATGATATTAAACGAAAGTACGGAATTTATTATGACCAGGATAAAGTGGAAGAAATCACATTAGATTTTTCCAATGATGCGGGAGCGAAAACATCGGTGAAAGATGTTTTTCATGATTCTGAAACCTTATATCAGGAACTGTGGCAGAATTATTTCAAAAACGTTAATATTCCATCAAGACGGAATATCAAGTTGCATGTTCAGCATGTTCCGAAACGGTATTGGAAGCATTTGATTGAGAAAAAGTAGTTGTTCAGTAATAAAATTGGATTGGATAAAATAGTTAATAACAAATATGTCACCCTTTCAGGGTTTGGCTGGTCGCTACATTGTATTCTTCTATAATAATTTCAACCCTTCGGGTTTGTTTTCCGAATTAAAATTCCAAAGGATGATATTAAATTGAAATAGGTTTGATCAACCTAGATATCAAATCCCGAAGGGATAACATTATTGTAGAAACAGAGAAATGATGGTTAGGCTAAAACCCGGAACGGGTGACATAATTACTTCATAAATTAATTCATCACCCAACCGCAAAAACCCGCTCTTCCGTCAACATATATATCTTCCTTCCTACAACCAAATCCACTCCAAAACCTCCCGTAAAAACGCCAAAACTTGGCAAAATTGCCTGATATTTATCCACTACAAAACACGGCAATCGAAAACTTTGCCGCCCTTTTCCATAGGACGTGAATACCGGATGAATGTGCCCGGCGAAGACAAATTTGGTTGGGTTCAGCTCCACTTTCGGATGGTGTGTAAAAATGAAATTTTCTTCTTCAAAATCATTTTTATACACTTCAATATTATTTTCCAGAAACAAAGTGATCGGTAAAACATCATGATTCCCGATCACAATAATCATTTCAACAAAATGATATTTCTTTCGCCATTCCGAAAAGGTTTCCCATTCTGAATTGTATTTGTTATGAAAAAGATCTCCAAGAAAAATGATACGCGAGCAATTTGTATTTTCCAGTAACTGATCCAGTCTTTCGAAGTTGTTGCCGGCGGCAATTTGAGGAATTGCGATTCCTTCTTTTCTGAAATGTGTAATTTTTCCTAAATGCAGATCACCGATGAGAAGTGTTTGTTTTTCCTGCCAAAAAATCGCCTTTTGTGTTAATAAATCAAAGTGGTTATTCCGTATTTCAATCTGCATCACTATACTGTTTGAGCATTTTTTGTATCCGGTCTTCCAGCTTTTCCGAGGTCAATTGTTCCCTCAGCCGGTCTACCATAATAGGAAACGAAAAAGGCGTTGGCTTTCTCGTTCTTTTGACAATTATTTTTTGTGTTTCAATCCGGTCCAGTGCCTTTCGCATTCTGACCTCTTCCAATTGATAAGTTAAAACTTCCTGATATGCCTGATTGACAAGTAAATTGTTGTTTTCGTATTTCGTCATAACCGTAAACAAAAGCGAACTGGAAGCCTGAACCTGCTTGGTTTTCATAAACTTTCCGGGATAACCCTGAAACATTAATCCGGCAATCGCGGCAATTTCTCTGAATTTTCGTTTCGCCATTTCCGTCGCGTTCACACTTTGGTATATATCATCCACCAAATGAGCTGTGGAAAACAAATCGATTTCTTTCACAATTTTTTCCATATCAACGTATTGATCGCTAAGCAGCTCGAAACCGTAATCATTCATAGCAAGCGAGAAAGTGATAGGAGATAATTTGCTGATCCGGTAAGCCAGAATGATCGCCATACCTTCGTGAACCAATCGCCCTTCAAATGGAAAAATGAAAATATGATGCCCTTCCCGGGTTTCACATTGTTCGATTAAAAGTTCACCGGTATTGGGAATCATCGACCGCTCTCGTTGCAATTCCAGAAGCGGTTTTAGTTTGGATAATTCTTTTTCCTTATGCGGATTTTCAATCGCATCGGATAATCGGTCGCGGATAAATGCTGATAATTGGGAAGACAATGGCATTCTCCCTCCCGCCCAACGCACCAAAAATCCTCTTTTACCCTCAGCCTTTTTAACCGTGACCGTCATCTCATGAATCCTGACAAATTCCACACTCATGCCGGCGAAAACGAACACATCACCCGTTTTCATTCTCGACACAAAAGATTCTTCAACGGAACCCAAATAGCGTCCATGCTGAAACTTAACTTTCAGCGAGGTTTCGGAAACGATGGTTCCCATGCTCAGCATATGCCGGTGTGCGATCCGACGGCTCGTTACTTTATATATACCGTCAATTCTTTCAACTTTTTTATATTCATCATAAACTGTCATTGAGGGACTTCCTGTTGTAATATAACCCAAAAGCCACTCCCACTCTTCCCGGTTTATAAATTGATAACCGTAACAATTTCTGACCTCATCAAACAATTGTTTTTCGTCAAAACCTTCACCAACAGCAAGCGTAATCATCCATTGTGCAAGAACATCAAAAGCATGAATAACGGGCGGACGATCCTCAATGATTTGTTTTTCAACACCATCCCTCAAAGACACGGCTTCGATTAATTCCAAAGCATTGGTCGGGCAAAAATATATTTTACTAGCCACACCCGGCTGATGCCCACTTCGACCGGCACGCTGGATAAATCTGGCGATACTTTTCGGACTGCCGACCTGAATCACCGTATCTACCGGCCGAAAATCTACGCCAAGATCCAAACTCGCCGTGCAGATGACCAGTTTCAGTTTTTCTTCATGTAAGGATTCTTCCACCCAATCACGGATTTCCCTGTCCAGTGAAGCGTGATGAAGCGCCATTATTCCGGCGAATTCAGGATATTTTTCAATGATAATCCGATACCAGATTTCCGTCTGCGACCGTGTATTTGTAAAAAGCAGGGTTGTTTTGCTTTTGCGGACAATATCAACTACATAGTCAATCAGCCTTGTACCCATATATCCCGCCCAGGGCAGCGTTTCTACTTTTTCGGGAAGAATACTTTCAACAAGAATTTTCTTTTGTGTTTTTGCTTTGACGATCACCGTATCTTCCTCCGCCGAATCCATGCCGACCAAAACTTGTTTGGCTTCTTCCAGATTTCCGATTGTCGCCGAAATCCCCCAGGTTTGAAGATCCGGATTTATGGTTCGTAATCTGGCGATTGCCAATTCGGTTTGCGTTCCACGCTTGCTTCCCATCAATTCATGCCATTCATCGACAACGATTGTATGAAGGTTTTTAAAAGTTTCGGAGCTGCCTTTTTGTGCAAATAAAAGATGTAAACTTTCCGGTGTAATCAGCAAAGCTTCCGGCATTTGTTTCTTTTGACTTGCTCGCTCCTTGGTGCTGGTATCGCCGGAACGCACACCAATCCGCAATGTCAGGTTCATTTCCAGCGCGGCAATTTCCATATTTCGGAAAAGGTCTTTTGACAAAGCGCGGAGAGGTGTAACCCACAAAATCTGCAAACCTTTACTTCTTTTAGCAGGATTTTTAGGCAAAGAATTAATGTATCGTATCAAAAAAGGAATCCACAGAGAATACGTTTTCCCGCTCCCTGTTGGTGCATTGACCAAACCACTTTTTCCCGAAAGGTACGCCTCAGAAGCCTCCTTTTGAAAAGCCGCCCATTTCCAGTTTTTATATTTAAACCACTGCTCAACAGCGATATGTCCGCGGGATTTTGTCAAAGGGAATGTTCTTTTTTGAAATTATTGATAATTAAATTTTTCAGGATATTATGCTTTTATCAAATTTCATTCCTGATTTTCTAAATTATCAATTAAATCTTTGAAATAGGTATATTTGTTAACGACTAAATGTAAAAGCTATGCTAACTACAATTGAAGGTGTTTATGAAAATGGTAAGGTAATTTTGACAGAAAAACCTCCTTTGAGAAAAAAAGCAAAAGTCTTAATAACTTTTATGGAGGAAGTTGAGCCAGATGTATCCTTAAACAAACGTCCATTAGGAACGATGAAAGGCACTATCAAAATGTCGGAGGATTTCAACGACTCCCTTGACGACTTAAAAGATTATATGTAATGGCATATTTGCTAGACACGCATGTAATACTTTGGGCTCTTGATAATAATAATCGTCTTTCCATCGAAGCGGAGTCTATTATTTCAGCTTTAAATTCAGATTGCTTTGTTAGTGTAATTTCTTTTTTTGAAATAACTATCAAAAAGAATATTGGCAAGCTTGAATTATTGAAATCAATACAAGAATACATAAATGAAGTGCAGCGAATTGGAATAATAACGCTGCCAATTAAAGATGAATATCTAAACAACTACAATCGTATTCCACTTTTTGATAATCATCGCGATCCATTCGATCGACTGATCTTAGCAACCGCTTTCACAGAAAAATTTCAAATTCTTTCTGCTGATGATAAGTTTAAATTATATAAAGATGTTGTAGATGTGATTTGGTGATTTCCTTAGTTATTTCTCACAAGAAAATTGCTTCAATTGAAGTCTGATAGGCGATTATCATATTGGAATCTTTCAAATGGCTGATAATTGTATCCCAATTTTATAAATAAATTTGAAGATCGTGAAGAAGAAGATTACCTAACTTTATTACGATTCTATTAAGCAGCTGATATCAATGAAAAAGAAGATCATAAATATTAAACATCGCATTCTAATTAAAAAGCGATTAAAGCTCGAAGAGAAGTCTGCAAATCTAACATTAAATGTAAGATTTGCAGACTTAATTACTTATACATCTCCAAAATCCCCTTCAAATTTTCCAAAGTATCCGCCTCCGCAGCCTTTTTATCCTTTCTCCATCTCAAAATCCGGGGAAACCGTACAGCAATTCCGGATTTGTGTCGTGTTGATTCATTAATTCCTTCGAACCCAATTTCAAAAACCAGCTCCGGCTTAACCGTCCTTACCGGGCCGAACTTTTCCAGAATATTACGTTTTATAAAGTAGTCGACCTGGCCAATTTCAACGTCGGTTAATCCTGAGTAAGCTTTGGCAAAAGGGATTAATTTCCCATCTTCACCCCAAACTGCAAAAGTATAATCGGTAAAAAGTTCAGCTCTCCGACCTGCTCCCTTTTGCGCATAAATCAAAACGGCATCAACACTTAACGGATCAATTTTCCATTTCCACCAGTCACCTTTTTTGCGCCCGACCTGATAGGTACTGTTCTTCCTTTTGATCATAAAACCTTCCGCAATATTTTCGCGGGAAGTTGGATGTAAATCATGCAATTCACTCCATTCTTTGAATTCGACCAGTGGCGAAAGATTAAAAACAGATTGAACAGGCATGTTTTTATGAATTTCTTCCAATTGTGCTCTTCGCTGCATTTGGCTCAAATTCCTTATATCGACTCCATTTGCTTCCATGATATCATAAGCGATGAAAGCGACGGGTGCTTCTTCCAATACTTTTTTAGAAAGATTTTTCCGGCCAATACGTGTTTGTAAAACATTGAAAGGCATCGGCTTATCATCAATATAACTTACAATTTCTCCATCCAGAACTGTACCATTTGGCAGGACAGTACTAAGAAAATGCAATTCCGGGAATTTGTCTGTTGAAAGCTCTTCACCCCTTGTCCAGATGAATAGTTCGTTATTCCGATAAATGATCTGGGAGCGAATACCGTCCCATTTCCATTCGACAAACCAGTCTTCCGGGTTTCCCAAATTCGAAACGTCACCTTCGATTGGATAAGCCAGAAAAAACGGATAGGGTCTTGAAGCATTATCATTCTCTCCTTCATCTAAAATCAGTTTTTCAAACGTCGTTTCCAGAGGATCCCATTGTCCCATGACCCGATGCGCAATCACATTTGAATCCGTTGAAGTTGCTTCCGCTAATGCCCTGACTACAAGTGTTTGGGAAACACCAATCCGGAAACTGCCCATTAATAATTTATTGAAAACAAAAGTTTCGTGCTGCGATAATTGAGACCAAGCCTGAAGAATATGATCATGTTTTTCTTCATCGGTCATCTTGGGTAATAGTCCCAAATAATAAAACCATTCGGACAAAGATTTATCAGAATCCTCAGAACCATTTCTTGGTAAAATAAGCGAAATCGTTTCACCTAAATCACCCACGCTTTGATAACTTTCCTGGAAAAGCCACATTGGAATATTTGCCTCCGCAGCGGCCCATTCTTTCACCTGTGTTCTATTTACTTTAAAGGATGGCCGACGACCCGTGAACAAAGTCAGTGCCCACATTTTATCTTCATCTGACGCGGACAGAAAATAGTTTTTCATCAACTCAACCTTTGCATTGGTTTTGTTGGTCCGGTCCAGATTCATGAAAAGTTCAGCGAATTGTTTCATTTTTAGCGATTGGCTTTTAGCGGTTAGCGATTAGCTTAGTTTCAAGTCCGGATCGTCGGGGATTGGCGATAAATCTTTGTTATTCTCAATTCCCTCTGCTTCCGGTCCATCACCCGTCGCCCTATCCTCCGTTTCCTCTTCATTTCCATACATCGTAGTCACCTCCCCCGCTTCAATCCCGTTCTCATTCAACCAACGTGAAAAAATACTGGTATAGCCATGCGTGACATAAACTTTCTCAGCTCCGGATTCTATAACCGCAGTGTTCAAATCAGGCCAGTCCACGTGATCGCTCAATATAAATCCCTGATCAACAGCACGACGATTTTTCGCGCCTCGCAATGCCATCCAGCCCGAACAATATCCAAGAGAATAAGGATTAAATTTCCGGATCCAGGTACTGCTGTCAACTGATGGAGGCGCTAACACTAACGATCCGCGAAAGAGTTTTTTATCTGTTTCTTTGGTAACCAAAGTGAGTTCCGGCAAATCATGTCCGGCTTGTCTCAGCCTTTCGTTTAAGGTATAAATAGCGCCATGCGCATAAATCACTTTGTCTTTCAGCTCAATACCTTTCAAAATCCGCTGCATTTTCCCCAACGAATATCCCATCAGAATACTGGCCTTATCCTGCGCTTTATTTTGCGCCCACCAGTTGTCAATTTCAGAGAAAATTTCCTGTTGCGGCTGCCATTTATAAATCGGCAATCCGAAAGTTGATTCTGTGATAAAAACGTTACATTTCACCGGTTCAAAAGGCACGCAAAAGTTGTCATCTTCCAGTTTATAATCCCCGCTGGCTACCCAAACTTCGCCTTTATATTCCACGCGAACTTGTGCAGAACCGATAATATGTCCGGCTGGATGCAAAGAAAAAACGACACCATTGATTACAAATTTTTCACCATACTCAACCGTTTGCAACGAAATATCCGGCCCCAAACGAAGTCTTAAAATAGCCTCACTGTCCTTATGGGCAAGATAATGTTTGCTTCCCCAGCGTGCGTGATCACTATGAGCATGTGTAATGATCGCACGGTCCACGGGAATCCAGGGATCAATGTGGGCATCTGCCTGAGAACAGTAAATGCTTTTGCCGGTGAATTGTAAGAGTGATTGTGTCGCCATAATTAAAAATTCAATAAAAGCATGCCAATATTAAACCTCACGAGCTCACCAGATAAGACGGAAAATTATGTTATTTTTGAAATGACTTTTTTAAAATTTGGAGTCAAATCAATAAATTCTTTTCAATTCCTATTGATATGGCCATTCAGAATCAAGACAACCTGCTTTCCCCAGCCGAAGAAGCTGCCCGCTACTTGCAAAACGCAAAAGAAATTTTGAGCGAAAAAGCAGGTAAAAAGGACGGATTATATGCTGATATTAAATATGTAAAAATGGCTGCGGGTACTGCTTATTCAGCTGCCTTGCTAATTCTGGATGAATATCTGAAACAAAAAGAAGGAGTAAAATTCATTAAACCCAAAAGCATTGAAGACTATACAAACAGGGTTAGAAAATATGACAAAAAACTGTTGAGATTATTAGTCAATGTTTACGACGAACTGCATATAATCGGATATTATCACGGTACAAGATCTGTTGATACCATTCAAACCGGCCTAAGTAACGTAACCAAAATGCTTGCCTATATCTGAGGTCGCATTTAAACGCAGAGGTACGGGAGTTAAAACGCAGAGTTGAAGGAGTTCATTTTACTCTGCGTAACCCCGCGCAAAACTCCATTACTCTGCGTTTAATTCCCTAATTTTGCCTCTCCCTTGCCACAAGGGAAAAGTAATTTTAATAATTCTTCTCTATGAAATATCCTTTTGCTGCCTTGGTTGGACAGGAAAAATTAAAGCGCGCACTCATATTGTGTGCAATCAATCCGTCCATTGGAGGTTTATTGATCAGAGGAGAAAAAGGGACGGCGAAGAGTACGGCTGCCAGAGGATTGGCTGAAATAATGCCGTTAATTCCTAAAAATGAAACCTTTCCATTATTATTTCAGGAAAATGATTTGCAGGATATTTGCGGTGAATGTCCTGTTGATATAGAAGAAATGGCAGTTCCTTTTATAAATCTTCCCCTTGGCGCAACCGAAGACCGAGTTCTGGGAAGTCTGGATCTGGAAGGTATTTTATCAGAAAAAAAGAAAAGATTACAACCAGGTTTATTAGCAACTGCACACCGTGGGATTTTATACATTGATGAAGTAAATTTACTCCCTGATCATTTGGTGGATGTTTTACTGGACGCTGCAGCGATGGGCGTTAACACAATCCAGCGCGATGGACTGTCTGAAAGTCATCCTGCAAAATTTACTTTGATCGGTACTATGAATCCGGAAGAAGGAAATCTGCGTCCTCAATTTCTGGATCGTTTTGGATTAATGGTCGATGTGGAAGCGCCGCGGGATGTTGCGGAAAGAACGGAAGTTGTACGCAGAAGAATTCATTTTGAAGCCAATCCGGAAAAATTTTCCAGTCAATGGGCTGCTGCTCAAAAGAATCTTCAAAACCAGATCAAAACGGCTCAGCAATTATTACCGTCTGTTATTTTGCCTGATGGATTATTGACTTTGATCAGTCAGCTTTGCACAGAAATGAATGTGACGAGCTTACGGGCGGATATCGTGATGTATAAAACTGCAATCACGCTGGCCGCTCTGGACAAAAGAACTGTCGTGACAGCCGAAGATGTACGACAAGCTGCTGAACTGGCACTGATTCACAGACAGCGAAAAAAACCATTTGAAGGAAATAGTAAAGGTGATAACAGGCTGGATGAATTAATGCAGCAGGAACAGCCAGAGCAAAACAATCTGCCGCAACAGCAAAATCAACCTGAATCAACAAAAGAAGAAGAAGAAGAGCTACTATCTTCTAAGCAGTTGCCTTCTGACGATCAAAATAATAACGATGATCCGGAATCACCTTCTTCAAAACAAGAACAAGTATTCGGTATAGCACCTCAAAAAGAAGCTCCAAATTTTAAAGTTGATTTAAATCCTGTTTCGCACCAAATGCCGGAAGGCCGGAGAAGTCAGGCAATCAATACAAATCGAGGGCCTGAATTAAGAGCGATCCCCGATCAATCTCCAAATGATATATCAATTATAGCAACGGTACAATCTGCCTTAATCCGTGATCAGGATGATTTTCATATTACACGAAATGATCTGCATCAAAAGGTTAGAAAAGGAAAAACAGGAAATTTAATTCTGTTTGTTGTGGATGCTTCGGGATCTATGGCGGCGAGCAGCCGGATGGAAGCGGTGAAAGGAAGTGTGCTGAGTTTACTTACGGATGCTTATCAAAGAAGAGATATGGTTGGCGTGATTTCCTTCCGTGGTGTGGAAGCACAGTTACTTTTGGAACCCACTTATAGCGTTGAACAAGCTGAACAAGCCATGCAAAATTTGCCAACAGGTGGAAGAACTCCTTTGCCGCATGCCTTGCAATTGGCCATTCAGGTGATCAATAAATTAAATCCGGATAAAGATTTAAAACCGCTTTTGGTTATTCTCAGCGATGGGAAAGCCAATGTTCCGCTTCCGGGAGGTGGTGATGCCTGGCAGCAAACACTGCAATTATCCGGTCAATTATTCCAATCCAATATTCCAGCTTTGGTGCTTGATACTGAAAACGATTACCTTCGTTTTGGAAGAGCCGCCGAAATGGCGAAGGTGATGGGCGCAGAATGTTTATCACTTGAAGAACTTTCTTCGGAAAATATCACGGTTACTATTTCCGGTAGAATTGTCTAATTTTCTTTTTTTTCACGCAAAGCAAATAAGGTTTTCGCAAAGACCGCCAAAAATCTTCGCGTACTTTGCGTTTTATCCGCGCGGCGTCCGCTTTTTTTGCTTTGCGTGCAACTTTACCTTAACCTAATGTCAAAGACCAGAAATCTCACAAAATCAATCATGTTTGTCGGCACCGCTTCCGATGTTGGCAAAAGTGTGATTTGCGCAGGATTTTGCAGGATTTTCAAACAAGATGGTTATCATCCGGCGCCGTTCAAAGCGCAGAATATGTCTTTGAACAGCTACGTAACACCGGAAGGTTTAGAGCTTGGACGCGCACAGGCGGTTCAGGCAGAAGCGGCAGGAATTCCTTGTCATACCGACATGAATCCGGTTTTATTGAAACCAACCAACGACCAGTCATCTCAGGTGATTTTGAATGGAAAACCGGTGGGAAACCAGTCTGCATACGAATATTTCAAAACCACCGACCGGAAAGAATTATTCATGGCTGTAACGCAGGCTTACGATCGATTATCGGCTCGATATTCCCCAATCGTGATGGAAGGAGCCGGCAGCATTTCTGAATTAAATCTTAAAAAACGGGATATTACAAATCTGCGAATGGCGCTTCATGCAGGAGCAGCAACCTATCTGATTGGAGACATTGACAGGGGCGGAATTTTCGGAAGTGTTTATGGTACCATTGCTTTATTGACACCAGAAGAACGTCAGTGTATCAAAGGAATTATCGTCAATAAATTTCGTGGTGATTCACGACTTTTTGAAGATGGGAAAAAAATGCTTGAAGAATTAACCGGCGTTCCCGTCGTTGGTGTTTTGCCTTTTTTCAAAGACATCCATATCGAAGAAGAGGATTCCGTTTCGCTTCAAAATAAATTTAATACAACGAAGGAAGGAAAAATTAATGTAGCGGTCATTTTATTAAAACGGCTGTCTAATTTCACTGATTTTGACCGACTGGAAAAAGATCCCCGCGTACACTTATTCTATACTTCACAACCGGAAGAAATTGCAAAAGCCGATATCATCATCATACCCGGAAGTAAAAATACGCTTGATGATTTGTTGACGATCAAGAATAATGGCGTCGCGGCGGCGATTGTTAACGCACGTAAAAACGGCAAAAAAGTCATTGGGATTTGTGGCGGTTATCAGATGATGGGAGACCTGATTGAAGATCCTGATCATGTAGAAGGTTCCTTGGAATCGATGCCAGGACTTGGATTACTGCCTGTAAAAACGGTTTTAAAGCCCGTCAAAACGACCTTGCAGCAACATTTCAGTTATCGGAAAAATCCGGAAGTTTGTACCGGATATGAAATTCATATGGGAGAAACGACTTCTGAAATTAATTCTCCGGTTACTGTTTTATCAAATGGAAGACCTGATGGCTACTTTTTAGATGAAAATTGCTGGGGCAGTTATCTGCATGGTATTCTGGATAACGCGGTGGTGATCGAAGATTTATTATCCGGTTTTTCAACAGAAACGATTGCTGAAACTTTCGACTATAATCAATTTAAAGAATTGCAATACGACCGGCTGGCAGATCATATTCGCGCGAATGTGGATTTGGAAATGATTTATAAAAGTCTGGAATAAATAGAAAATCTATGTTACAAGGCCACGGCGACGACTCGTACCGTTATGCCCAAAAAATCATCGCAGATTTCAGTACCAATGTCTGGTACGGAGGTGAACCGTCGGGTTTGAAAGAATATATTTTTGAGCAATGGTCGGCGATAAACCGTTATCCGGAAGTGATGGCTGAAAGTTTGAGTGAATTGGTTGCGTTTCATCATCATTTAAATCCCGAACAAATTTTAATTAACAGCGGAACGACAGAAAGCATTTATCTGATCGCGCAGGCTTTTGCGGGAAAAAGAACAACCATTGTCACGCCCGCTTTTGCTGAATATAAAGACGCATGCAAATTATATCAACACGATCTGACCTTTTTGCCCTGGTCTAAAATCCAGGAATTTCCTACATTGTTAACCGATCTGGTTTTCATTTGTAATCCCAATAACCCTACGGGAAAATCATTTTCTCAACTCGAAAGTTGGGTTCAGCAAAATCCTGAAACGCTTTTCGTCGTTGATGAAGCTTTTATCGATTTCACAGTGCAAATCAATTCTTCGATATCTTTAATTAACCATTATCCAAACCTGTTGATCATGCATTCGCTTACCAAAGCTTATGCGATTCCAGGGTTACGATTGGGTTATGTTGTCGCTTCGGAGGATTTAATTTCGAAATTGAAAGGTATCAAACAACCGTGGACAGTAAATACGATGGCGCTGCAAGCCGGGAAATTTATTTTTGAAAACTACCAGCAAATTCAAATCCCCTTAAATGGTTTACTAGCCGAAAAAGAAAGATTTACAGAAAAACTCAGCCAAAATCCGATATTGAAAATTCATGAAAGTGCTACACATTTTTTCCTGGCAGAAACACTGAAAGGCAACGCAGCGGAACTCAAACAATTCCTGATCGAAAAATATGGACTTTTAATTCGTGATGCGAGTAATTTCAGAGATTTAACAAAACAACATTTTCGGATCGCTACCCTGTCGCCTGAAAAAAATAATCTATTCATTGAAGCCCTCGAAGAATGGAGAAATTATTGATCATAGCTCCGTTGATTGTCGGTTACATTCTGGATTTAATTATCGGCGATCCTGACAACTGGCCGCATCCGGTTCGTGTATTTGGAAATGCTATTGCATCTGGCGACAAACTTTTAAATAAAAATTCATCTCGATTTTTGAAAGGAATGTTGTTAGCAACAAGTCTTTGTCTGCTCACATTTTTCTTTTTTTATTTTCTAAATAAGAGACTTCTAAACATAAATATGTGGCTTTTCATCGCCGTCAACAGCGTTTGGGTTTGGTATGGATTAGCAAATAATGCTTTAATCACCGAAGGTCAAAATGTGTTTTTAGTTTTGGAAAAAGAGGGATTGGAAGCAGGAAGAAAGCAACTGTCGCGCATCGTTGGCCGGGATACTTCGCAGTTAACTGCCCAGCAAATCCGGATAGCGGTTTTTGAAACCATGTCGGAAAATCTTAGCGACGGTGTTATTGCGCCATTATTTTTCTACGCAATCGGAGGCGTTCCGGCCATGATGGTTTACAAAATGATCAATACTTTGGATTCCATGATCGGTTACCGCAGCGATAAGTACGAGCAATTCGGAAAATTCGCTGCCCGACTGGACGACGTTGCGAATTTCATCCCGGCACGAATTACGGCATTGCTTATGGTGATTGTAACAGGAAATTATCGCGGTCTGCAATTCGTCTTCAAATACGGAAACCAACATAAAAGTCCAAATTCAGGCTATCCGGAATCTGCACTGGCCGGAATTCTTAATTGTCGTTTCGGCGGGCCAAATGTATATCATGGAAAGTGGGTTGACAAACCTTTCATCGGGGAGAAGGAACGGATTATCGAGTCGGGGGAAATTCGGAAAGCAGCATGGATTAATCATAAGGTTTGTTTTGTAACCGTCTTGATTATCAGTTTGTTTTTTTATCATTTCCTTTGATAAGATCCCAATTTAACGACAATGCTTATTTGCCATCGGCAGATCTTGTAGGTAGAAAACATTTAAGGTTAATTACGAGGCGTTCCTATCGGGAACGCTTTGTGGCACGAGTTACATCTTTGCTACCAACGAAATGTACCGATGGTACAGTATCCAAATACACGTGAAACCGATTTGAAATAAATAATTGGGATTTTATTCTTAACTCTCCAGAGAAGTCAAGTTTTAAAGGTGACATCTATTCTTGCCTTCTCTTATACCTAGCTTATTTCATCAATAGAAAATACACACATCAGATTTATTACAACAAATCAAAAACCCCACATAAATCTTAGTAGTTTTGCATTCATCAGGGTAGTATCCCGGATTTGCGAAAATCCGGTTACTTTAAAAGGGAATACCGGTGCAAGTCCGGAACAGTCTCCGCTGCTGTAAGTTCATAAAAACATTCATGACAATTGCCACTGGGGACAATGATTGAATTTTGAATGATAGAATCAGTGAATGATGGCCAATTGCAACACATTCTCTAATTCACACATTCTATCATTCAAAATTACACCCCGGGAAGGCGTCAGGGGAAATGGAACGAGTCAGAAGACCTGCCTTATTCACTTAATACGCATAGCTTTCGGAAGAAAGGCTGGTAGCACAAATGACAAAAAAACAGAAGACCTCCTTTTGGGAAGTTCGCAATGACTTTGCGTGCATTTCCACTTTTATTGCAGCTGCGAAGTTTGCGGCTTTATTATTTATCCCACTGCTATTTTTAGCAGGCTGCGGTACTTCTTCAAATCTCACTGAAAGTGCAGAAACGGCTTCTTCGGGGAAAGACTATTTTTCTGAAAAAATCCAGATTCATCATGCCAAGGGCTTCACGATCGAATACCACGATAATTTTAAGGTGATCAATGTTTTAAGTCCGTTTGAAAAAAGCACCGATACGGCCAAATATGTTTTGCTTCAACGCGGCACAAAAAAGCCGAAAGGATATTCAAACAGCCAGTTTATTGAAATTCCAATTCGTAGTCTGGTCGCGATGTCGTCCATGCACGTAGGGTTGGTTGGACTTTTGGGAGAAGAAAAAATTGTAACCGGACTGGGCAATTTGAAATATGTTTCCAACCCGGAAATTATCAAACAAATTGAGGCGGGCAAAATTGCCGAAGTTGGAAAAGATCAGGGGTTGAATGAGGAAAAATTGATTACCATGCACCCGGATTTGATCATGACCACGGGCAGTCCGGTTTCAAAAATGGAGCGGTATACAACTTTGAACGCTGCCGGAATTCCTGTTTTGATTAATTCTGAATGGGTTGAAACTACACCATTGGGCCGTGCGGAGTGGGTTAAACTTTTGGCAGCGCTGCTAAATCGTGAAGATTTTGTCAACAAGAAATTTGCCAAAATGGAAGAGGAATACAAACGTCTTGCGGCATTATCTCAAAAAGTGAAAGTAAAACCGAGCATCATTACCGGTATGAATTCCAAAGATTCATGGTTTGTCCCGAATGGAAATAGTTATATGGCGCAGTTTTTCCGGGATGCCGGCGCAGATTATCATTGGAATAATACCAAAGCAACGGGAAGTCTGGCGTTAAATTTTGAAGCCGTTTACCCGATCGCTCTGACAGCTGATTATTGGCTGAATGTCGGGATCAGCAACTACGATAACAAAAAAGAAATTCTTGCGAAAGATCCTCGTTATACCGATTTCAAAGCTTATAAATCCGGACAGATTTACAGCTATAATAAACGTGTGAACAACCGCGGTTCGAATGATTATTGGGAATCGGGTGCTGTGAATCCGCAGATTGTTTTGTCGGATCTGATCAAAATCCTGCATCCGGAATTATTACCGGAGCATGAGCTGGTTTATTATAAGCAGGTGAATTAGGCGGTCGGCAATCGGCGGTCAGCTTCCGGCTCTTGCCACTCGAACTCTGGGCCGATTAAAATACTAGTTATGCAAATTTCTTCTCAATCTTATTCCAATTCCCGTCGGCTGATCATTATTGTTCTGTCGGTTTTGGCTGTGCTTTTTTTTCTGCTGGATATCATGCTGGGGTCGGTAAGCATTCCGTTTGGTGAAGTGGTGAGAATTGTGTTTTTGGGAGAATCGGACACTACCGCATGGTTATTTATTATTGAAAAAATACGCTTACCAAAAGCGATTACGGCCATCATTGTGGGCTGCGGATTATCCGTCAGCGGACTTCAAATGCAGACTTTATTTCGCAATCCATTAGCTGGCCCGTCCGAACTGGGTATCACGGCCGGAGCCGGGTTAGGCGTTGCAGCCGTAATGCTTACGAGCGGAAGTACCGCAAGTATTTATGCAATCCGGCAATTGGGTGTTTCCGGGAGCTGGCTGATTGTTGTGATGGCATCGCTTGGCGCCGCTTTGGTTTTGTCCATGGTTTTATTGATCGCCGGAAGAATTAAGGATAATGTTATTTTATTGATTGTCGGCGTGATGGTCGGGACGATAACGGTTTCCGTGATCAGTATCTGGCAATATTTCAGTCAGCCGGAAGAGTTGCAGGAATATATTCTATGGACTTTCGGCTCACTTGGCGGCATTGTTCAATATCATTTATACGTACTCTCCGGCGTCGTGATCGTTGGTTTACTCATCGCTTTTTCTTCTTCAAAGGCACTAAATGCCATGTTATTGGGAGAAAATTATGCAAGAAGTATGGGTTTGACGGTTGGAAAAACCCGCTTCATTATCATGGCCAGTACCAGTTTACTTACGGGAAGTATCACCGCTTTTTGCGGCCCGATTGGTTTTGTTGGTATCGCGATTCCACATATCACCCGATCACTTTTAGGCACTTCCGATCACCGTATTTTAATTCCTTGCTGTTGTCTGGTAGGTACTGTTTTGATGCTCATTTGTGATATTATTTCTCAGATGCCGGGAACGCAGACCGTTCTGCCGATTAATGTGGTCACCTCATTATTAGGCGCGCCGGTTGTGATCTGGGTTATTGTCAGTCGCAACAATTTACGTTCTTCTTTCTCATGAACGATACGCCGCTACTATCTGCCCGGAACCTGACCATCGGTTATAAAACCGGAAAACGAGAGCCCAGAATCGTTTCAGAAGCTCTGAATCTGGACTTATGGCCGGGGCAACTGGTTTGTTTATTAGGTCCAAATGGCGCGGGAAAGTCAACGCTTATGCGAACACTTTCAGGCTTGCAGCCCGCACTTTCCGGAGAAATTATAATTGATAATGAATCTTTGGTAAATCTGAAACCTGTTGACCTTGCGCAAAAATTAAGTCTGGTTTTAACTGAGCGGATTGAGGCAGGAAATTTGACAGTCAGAGAATTGGTAGCGCTGGGGAGAACGCCTTACACCGGTTGGCTGGGCACACTTTCTGAAATTGATAAGAAAAAAATCGATTGGTCGATGGACGCTACGGATACAAAACGTTATGGCGAGCGACGAATGAACGAATTGAGTGATGGCGAGCGGCAAAAAGTAATGCTGGCCAGAGCATTAGCGCAGGATACCAAACTGATTTTACTGGACGAGCCAACCGCCCATCTTGACCTGCCGAACCGTGTGGAAATGATGCGATTGCTGCATAATCTCGCCCGTCAAACCAATAAGGCAATTTTACTTTCCACACACGAATTGGATTTGGCGCTTCAAGCTGCGGACAAGCTTTGGCTCATGCATCCGGATGGAAAACTCGTTTCTGGCGTACCGGAAGATCTGGTTTTGAACGGAAGTTTTGAAGCGGCTTTTATCAAAAACGGCTTCCACTTCGACCGGAATACCGGCACATTTACAATTCACAAGGAAGCCTCATCCACTCCTATTTATTTACGCGGAAAAAGCAATCTTGTTTTCTGGACAAAACGCGCGCTTCAACGGGAAGATTTTGTAGTAAGTGACGATCCTGATTTGCTGCACAAAATTGAAGTTATGGAAGGTGAAGAAAATCCTGTCTGGATATTTAGTGACGGATTAATCACTAAAAAATATCTGAACATCAGCGAATTGCTCGCTGATTTACAACATATCAAAAAGATAAAATAAATTAAAAAAATGATTTCTCATCAATGAAAATATATACTAAAAAAGGCGATAAAGGCACAACAGGGCTATTCGGCGGAAGTCGTGTTTCAAAGGATGATGTCCGGATTGAATGTATCGGGACTTTGGATGAGGCGAATTCAACGATCGGGTTGCTTCGTGTAAAACTGGGAAATGAACACGCCTGGCAGCCAAATCTTCATAAAATTCAGAAAGATCTGATGGATATGATGTCGCATTTAGCCCGCCCTTCTGATGCCAAAAAAGAGAATAAAAATCCGATGCCCGAAGATGGTGCCGAGTTTTGTGAAACCTGGATTGATACGCTGGAATCGGAAATGACTTCACCTTCGGATTACTTTTTACTTCCGGGTGGAAATGAAGTTTCGGCCTTATGCCATATGGCACGTACACAAATGCGCAGAGGCGAACGACGATTGGTTTCTTTGATCAAAACAGATACTGTTCACGAAGCGATCCCAGCCTACATCAACCGTTTATCTGATTTATTTTTCACGTTGGCAAGAGCTGAAATGGACAAAGCCGGCGTTGCAGAGGAGAAATGGCAGTTGTTTTTATACAAACGTTTTAAAGCACCTGAAGAAAAATGATAATCTACATCACCGGAGGGGCACGCAGTGGAAAAAGCCGTTTTGCACAGGAAAAAGCTTTGCAGCTCAGCAAATCTCCGGTATATGTCGCGACGGCACATATCTGGGACGACAATTTTGCCGAACGTGTTCAATTGCATAAAAACGAACGAGGACCTGAATGGACCACCTATGAATCGGAAACAAATATTCACAAACTTCCTATCGAAAATCAGGTTGTCGTTATTGATTGTGTGACGCTCTGGCTGACGAATTTGTTTGTCGCTTTTGATAACGATATCGAACAATCGCTCGCTGTATTTAAAGAAGAAATCGATGCAATCGCGCAGCTTTCCGGCACTTTCATCATCATCTCAAACGAGATAGGCATGGGCGTTCATGCGGAAACGGAGATTGGAAGAAAGTTTACGGATTTGCAGGGCTGGGCAAATCAATATGTGGCTAAAATAGCTGATGAGGCCATCTTCATGGTATCCGGCTTACCGCTAAATTTAAAAAGGTAGGTTACACAGAGGACCACTGAGTTAAGGAGAGATACACAGAGTTTTGTTTTAATATCTTTTCTCTGTGTCCCTCCCCTTATCTCCGTGGTTCTCTGTGCAACCTTTATAATAGAACTATGACTTTACCAGAACAGATACAGCATAAGATAAATAATAAGACAAAACCTCTAGGTGCCCTTGGGAAATTGGAAGAAGTGGCTTTGCAGATTGCTTTAATTCAGGAAACTTTGACACCAGATTTAGTAAAACCACATATAGTCGTTTTTGCTGCAAGTCATGGAATAGCCAATGAAGGCGTGAGTGCCTACCCTTCCGAAGTTACTTTTCAAATGGTTTTAAACTTCCTCAACGGCGGTGCTGCGATTAATGTTTTTACCAAACAAAATGGCATTGAATTAGCTTTGGTTGACGCAGGAGTTGACTATGATTTCGAGCCTAATGAAAAACTTATTGACGCAAAAATTAATCACAGTACCAAAAGTTTTCTATCGGAATCTGCCATGACAGAAACAGAATGTCAGCGGGCGATTGAGAAAGGAAAAGAGATTGTGAAAAACATTACAAAAACAGGCTGTAATGTGATCGGTTTTGGGGAAATGGGTATTGGCAATACGTCCTCTGCTGCCGTGATCGTGAGCAAATTACTTGATATTCCGATTGAAGATTGCGTAGGAAAAGGAACCGGAGTTAATCCGGATCAATATCAAAACAAGATTACAATTCTTCAAAAAGCAATTTCAAATCATACAGAAGTTTTAATAAATCCCTTGCAGATTTTACAAACTTTCGGTGGTTTTGAAATTGCAATGATGTGCGGCGCTTTCCTGGCAGCGGCTGAGAAAAAAATGATTTTGATGGTTGACGGCTTTATTGCTTCGTCGGCATTTTTATGCGCCTTAAAATTAAATCCTGCAATAAAAGATTTCGCCATTTTTTGCCATCAGTCAGAAGAAAAAGGCCATCAGCTTTTGCTTGAAAGTCTGAATGTCAAACCTTTGCTGAATCTGGATATGCGTCTGGGTGAAGGGACGGGCTGTGCGGTAGCTTATCCGTTGCTCAAAAGTGCAGTAGCATTTTTAAACGAAATGGCCAGTTTCGAAAGTGCTGGCGTTTCTGATAAATGAATTTGTTTCTAATTTCTGAGGTTACACAGAGAGCCACAGAGGAATGAAGAGATACCCAGAGTTTTTATCTACAACAAACAAAAACTCTGTGTCCCTCCCCTTATCTCCGTGGTTCTCTGTGTAACCTAAAAAAATTATGAAGAAAGTTAAATATATCATTGCGGCAGTTATTGCCCTTTTAGTCGGTTATATCATTTATGATTCGAGTTCTCAACCGACTGTAAATGATCTAAAAGGAAATTTCAAGGAAGTTGCGTTATATCGGAATCCAAATAATACCGGGCCTATTTTACGTATTTATGCCGTCACAGTGCAAGGCGAACCTTGGGAAGAAATGCAGAAATATGGTGATCTAATGCCTTATACCAAATACGGAAATACCAAGGTCTTCTTTTTTCAGGAAGGAAAACCGGCACCTGCTTCGCTTGTTTTGGAAGAGCCAAATTTCGATGCTCAGTTTCAGAAGAATTGTATTGCCCAATATGAAAAAGATGCGAACGGACAGGTTTCTTTGACCAGAAATCCTTTTAATCACTAAGACGAAAACTATCTTTGTAAATACGTTTTGACTAAATTTCTTTCTAAAATGGCCGCATTAGACATCGTAAAGCAATATTATAACGCATTCAACGAAAAAAACTTTGAAGGGATGCTCGCTCTTCTTCACCCGGAAGTTCGTCATGAACCTAACCAGGGAGAAGTAAGAGTAGGAATCGAAATGTTTACGGAGTTCATGAAAATGATGGACGATTCGTATGAAGAAACGCTGACGGACATGGTGTTTTTTACCGAGCCAACCGACAAAAGAGTTTCTGTTGAATTTGTCGTAAATGGAATTTATAAAAAAGGTGACGAAGGTTTCCCGGAGGCACACGGACAAAAATATGTTCTGCCAGCTGCTGCATTTTTGGAAGTTACAGACCAAAAAATCAGCCGGGTGACGACTTATTACAATCTTGAACTTTGGATTAAGCTGGTTTCTTAGGCCGTCGGCTTTCGGCAATCAGCTGTCAGACTTTGGATAGTAATTATTTTTAGGCACTACCATTTTCAAGTAAATCTAAAATTTAAAACGGGCGAAGAACTGATAGCCGATAGCTGACAGCCGAAAGCCCCAATCCCATGTCTCTTTCCTTTCTAACAAAACAAGGCCACGCCATAGAATCTGTTTTTGATGATCTGGCAAAATTACGGATTGCTGTTTTTCGGGATTTTCCTTATCTGTATGAAGGTTCGCTGGATTATGAGAAGGAATATCTGAAGACGTATGCAAATTCGGAACGGGCATTTTTGTTTGCTGTTTATGATGGCGACAAAATGGTTGGCGCTACCACTTGCATTCCTTTGTCTGATGAAACAGCGGAAGTTCAGGCGCCTTTTAAAGATGCCGGATTAGACATCGACAGTATCTTTTATTTTGGTGAAAGTATCTTGCTTTCTGAATACCGTGGACTAGGCTTAGGGCATCGTTTTTTTGATGAGCGCGAAAAACATGCAGCCAGTTTTGGTACTTATAAAACAACCTGCTTTTGCTCGGTTGAAAGAATAAACCACCCGGCTCAACCATCAGATTATCGCCCGAACGATGCATTTTGGATCAAACGAAAATATCATAAGGTGCCTGAATTAAAAGCTACAATGGAATGGCCGGATATTGGCGAAACGGAATCAACACCGAAAACGATGATATTTTGGATGAAGGAGAGCGAGTAACTTTTTTGGAGTAAGAAAGGGTGCAGAGCACCGCAATATTTGTAGAAATAAGGCATCAATGAAAAGGCAAAAGGTGCAGCGCACCGAAATCCTTAAATAACCAAAATATTATCTCAACATGGTCATCGCTTCCGCCAATTATCCAATTACTGAACACGCAACCTTCGCAGATTGGCGTAAACATGTTGAACTTTGGGTTGTTGATGCTGTAAATCAAAACGCCGGACTTTTACTTTTTCCTGAATATGGCGCAATGGAATTGGTTAGTATTTTTTCCCGTGATATCAGAAATGACATACGCCGGCAAGTAATTGAACTTGATTTTTTAAAAGATAAATTTTGCAATGTTTTTTCTGAGTTAGCTAGAAAATATAACGTCATTATTGTCGCGCCGAGCATTCCGGTGATTGAAAATGAAAGAAATGTAAACCGCGTTTTTGTTTTTTCTTCCAAAGGATTAGTCGGTTACCAGGATAAATTCTTCATGACCCGTTTTGAAAATGAAGAATGGGGAATCCAAAGCGGTATAAAAAATCTCACCCTTTTCGAAGCGTCCTGGGGCACTTTTGGTATTCAGATTTGCTATGATGTTGAATTTTCACTCGGGTCACAATTGCTGAGTTCAATGGGTGCTTCATTGATTTTAGCTCCAAGTTGTACTGAAACCATTCGTGGTGCTACACGTGTACACATTGGAGCACGAGCCCGGGCGATGGAAAATCAGGCTTACACTGTTGTTTCTCAAACCGTTGGAAACGCACTTTGGTCGCCGGCTGTGGATATAAATTATGGTTTTGCCGCCTTTTACTCAACACCGGATAAGGAAATGCCGGAAGAAGGAATAATTTCAACTTTGGAACCACAAAAAGTAGGCTGGCTTATTCAGGAGCTCGTTTTTTCAAAAATTAAAACCGTTCGTGATACCGGCCAGGTATTCAATTTCATGGATCATCAGCATCTGCATATTGGTTTTAAAAGTGAAAAAATAAATATTATTAAAAAATCGATATAGCCTGCTCATAACTGGCAACAAACCCAAACCTATGAAGCAGGAATTACGGCTTTTCTTTACCGCACTCCAATTTTATACTCGTCTCCCCGCTCCTGCCTGGGTTGGTTATAATCCGGACGACATGAATAAGGCAACCCGATACCTTCCGCTGATCGGCTGGATTGTGGGATTTCTTTCTGGCGTTTTTTTACTTCTCGGCACCTATCTGATTGATCTTTCAACCGGAATTATTCTTTCCATGATTTCTTCTATTTTGTTAACCGGAGCCTTTCATGAAGATGGATTTGCTGACGCCTGCGACGGTTTTGGCGGTGGCTGGACAAAAGAAAAAATTCTGGAAATCATGAAAGACAGTCGTGTTGGCACCTATGCCGTCGTAGGACTTATTCTTTTGTTGGGAATCAAATTTTCTCTGCTCAAAGCGTTAATTCCATTCATCCAAAATCAACCGGCTTTGGTGTTGTTGACTTTAATAAGTGCACACGCTTTAAGTCGCTTTATGGCTGTGACGATGATTTTTACCCACTCTTATGTACGTTTTACAAACGACAGTAAATCAAAACCGGTAGCAGAAGTTGGAAGTAAAAGCACACTTTTCATCGCCGGCATTTTTGCAATCATACCGCTGCTTCTTCTATATTTTCTTTTGAATCAGCCGGTACTTTTAATGGTAGTTACCTTTCTTTATCTGATCAAAATAATGCTTGCCCGTTATTTCACAAAATGGATTGGCGGCTATACCGGCGATTGTCTGGGTGCTACGCAACAGGTTTGCGAAATCGGTTTTTATATCTTCACTGCTATTTTATGGAAATTTATTTAGTCCGGCATACTACTCCATCCCTATCGCCCGGGCTTATTTATGGTCGGCTGGATGTTGCTTTGGAAGATACTTTTCCAGCTGAATTTGAAATTATCAAAACAAAACTTCCCCAAAATACGGATATCATTTATTCCAGTCCTTCCACACGTTGTACCTTATTGGCACAAAAAATAAATCCCGTTTTTCATGTAGATAACCGCCTGACCGAACTAGATTTTGGCGACTGGGAAGGCGCAACCTGGGATACTGTCAATGAAGCTGATTTAAAAATCTGGATGGATGATTTTGTAAATGTTGTCGTTCCAGGCGGTGAAAGTATGCAGCAAATGTCCATCCGTGTTCTGGAATTCTGGTCAGGATTAATTCAATCTGGTCATAAAAAGGCAGTTATTGTAACGCATGGCGGTGTGATCAGGCTAATTCTTGCGCATTTACGAAACATTGAACTTGCAAAAGCTTTTGACATTAAGGTGGCCTATGGAGAAGTTGTAGCTCTCGATATCGCCTGACTTTCGAATATTAATTAATCACTACCATTCTTCATTTTCAGCGCCGGGGTACAACTTTTTAAGATAGGTATCGAACTCGACATTTACCTTAAACGACGAACATGGATACTAATATTGAGATTTTAGGCGATCAGGAGGAAACGCTGGGGACCGCGGAGGATTTGAGAGAGGAAATAGCAGTAGAAGTTGTGCAGCATGAGGTAGTTGGAAGTCATGTCAAAATAGAATTTGAAACCTCGAAGGGACTGTGTACCGGTTATTATTTTGTCAACGAACTTGGTCATGAGGAGTTGAATATGGAGCCTGATTCCGTGATCATTCTCACCAATTTGTTCCCGGATTATTATGGAGCCTACATCAATTCGCTCAACAGAGATTGGGTTGATATCGATCTTTCGGTGAAGTATGACGGTTGCCCGGAGTATAAAATTTACAATCGGCATGTGGTTCTGTAAATCCGGCATATTATTGCTTCTTTCTTCTGGAATTTCTGTTATTTTTGGTTTATCCTCAACGTTAAAATTGATAAGCCATGAAAAGAATCCTTCTGTTTTTCGTTACCATTTTGCTTTTCAGTACTTGTAAAAAAGAGTATAGCGTTGGAGATATGAAAGATCCCTGTACCTGTTATGGGGATGAAGTCTGTACAGAACAATATGTTTCTTTAATAATTGATTTAAAAGATCAATACAAAGACCCAATCGTGCTTGATGAATATTATTCAACGATCCTGGAAACGGGAGAGAAAATTAATCTTCAAGATGTTGGGCTCGATTCTTTACGCAGAAAATCAGGACGATATCCGATCTGGGAGGATAAGTTAATGTCGCTTACCGGAAGATGTGCGAAACAAATTGAATTTACCGGGTTACGGGAAGGCCGTGAAATTGTTAAAAAAACTTTTTTAATCGGGCATGATTGCTGTCATGTTAAAATAACGTTGGGAGATCCAAATGTGATTATTCCAAAATAATTTCATTTCAACCTTCCTGCTTTCATCATAATATTCATTTTAATTAAATCAAGAAAGCGGATGTTTGAAACAGATTTTGAAAAAATACTTCATCAGGTTGAAAACATCCATCCTACAACTTATGGCAATACACGTAACTACAAGGACGGGTCAGTTACCCGTTTATCTCCATACATTTCCCGTGGCGTTATTTCAACAAAATACGTTTTTACAAGTTTATTAAATCGTGGTTTTAATTATTGGGAAATTGAACGTCTGATTCAGGAATTGGCGTGGCGGGACTACTGGCAGCAAATCTGGATTGAAAAAGGAAATCTTATCGATGATGATTTTAAATCGTCTCAAACCAATGTCGAAAATCATCAAATTCCAAAAGCCATAATTGAAGCTAAAACCGGGATTGAAGTTATCGATAAAGCAATTTTGGACTTTTATGAAACCGGATATCTGCATAATCATCTACGCTTGTATATCGCAAGTATCACTTGTAACGTCGCCAAAAGTCACTGGAAAATTCCGGCAAAATGGCTGTATTATCATTTGCTCGATGCGGATTGGGCGAGTAATGCGTTAAGCTGGCAATGGGTAGCAGGAGCAAACAGCAATAATAAGTATTTTGCAAATCAGGAGAATATTAACAAGTTTTTCTATTCCGATCAAAAAGATACCTTTCTGGATGTCGGATATGAGGAATTGCCACTTTCCAGTATCCCGGAAATCTTGCAGGAATTGACCACTCCGACTTTGTTGACTTCTCTGCCCGAAAAAAAATCCTTAAAAATAGATTCTCAAAAACCGACGCTGCTTTACAATTTCTATAATCTGGATCCGCTTTGGAAAAATGATATGGATGCAAACCGGATTTTACTACTTGAACCTTCACATTTCCAAAAGTATCCGGTTTCAGAAAAATCCATCGATTTCATTTTAGCACTCGGACAAAACATTGAAAACTTACAGATTTACACTGGTGAGTTTGAAGAGTTAATGAAAGAATACCAGCCAGAGAATATTTATTTCAAAGAACATCCTACAAATATTCATTACACAGGAACTGTGGAAAGTCGCGACTGGATGTTTTCTGTCAAAGGCTATTATTCCTCGTTTTTCAAGTTTTGGAAACAATGTAAAAAAGAACTTTCTATCCTATATAACGCTCAATAAATGCACCTTACAAAAGAAGACATTCAAAATACCGAACGAATCAAACGTTTAAATATCATCAATTCGATTACCGGTATTAAACCTGCGAACTTGATTGGTACAATCTCAAATGATGGAAAAACAAATCTGGCAATTTTCAGCTCTGTCATTCATTTAGGAAGTAATCCGGCGCTTATAGGATTTATTTTAAGACCGGACCGTGAAGCAGGCCAGCATACTTTTGATAACATTAAGGAGAATGGATCTTATACCATTAACCACATTCATGAATCTTTCATCGAGCAGGCACATTACACGTCGGCGAAGTTTACTCGTGAAGAATCCGAGTTTGACAAATGCGCTTTAACCGAGGAATTTATTGCTGATCACAAAGCTCCGTTTGTAAAAGAAAGTATGTTGAAGCTGGGAATGAAAATTGTACAGACGATTCCGATCGAACTTAATGGAACGGTATTAATTATTGGAGAAGTGGAGCACCTGATTATTCCGGATGCTTCGATGGATGATCAGGGACAAATTGATCTGAGTCAGCCGAATGATGTAGGAATTTCCGGGTTGAACACTTATTACAAACTGGAAAAGATTGCACATTTTCCTTATGCCCGTCCCAATGCATTACCAGACTTTCCAAAAGATGTTTAAATGAAAAAAGAACATTTGCCGAAAAAAATATGTGTCGTTTGCGGCAGGCCTTTTTCCTGGCGGAAAAAGTGGGAAAAAGTTTGGGACGAGGTAAAATATTGCAGTGATAAATGCCGAGGAAATAAAAATAAAGTACATGAAATCAGTTAATATCATTTTTCCACATCAACTTTTTGAAGAAAATCCGATCGCAGAAAACGGCTTTCCGGTTTATCTGGTGGAGGAAAAGCTGTATTTCAAACAATTTAAATTTCACAAACAGAAGATTGCTTTTCACCGGGCGACGATGAAATGTTATGCTGCTTATCTGGAATCAAAAAATGTGAAAATTCATTATATTGAATCAATTGATCCGCTTTCAGATACACGAAAATTGGTCGTTGAACTGGCTTCAAAAAATATTAAAAAGCTGCATTATATTGACCCAACGGACAACTGGCTTGAACAGCGATTAACCTCGGCTGCTGCCAAAGCAAACATAGAATTAATTCAATACAGAAGTCCTCTATTTTTGAATAGTAAAGAAGAACTTGGCGTCTTTTTTCATGACAAAAAGAAGAAGTTTTTCCAGACTGAATTTTACATTCAGGAACGAAAAAAAAGACAAATTTTAGTTGATAAAAACAACGAGCCGATTGGAGGTATGTGGAGTTATGATGTGGATAATCGTAAAAAATATCCACGCAAAAAAGAGCCGCCGCACATCACTTATCCTGAAACTACAACGTTTTACGAAGAAGCTAAAACCTATGTTCAGGAAAATTTTAAAGATAATCTCGGGCATTTGACCAAGTATCCGTTTTATCCGCAGGACTTCAAAACAACCAAATCCTGGCTCAAACAGTTTCTGGATAATCGTTTCAAGGAATTCGGGCCGTATGAAGATGCGATTGTCAAGGAAGAAAGTATTTTGCACCACAGCATGCTTACGCCAATGCTGAATGTCGGGTTGATCACGCCTGACATGATTATTAAAACCGCACTTGAATATTCAGAAGAAAACGAAATTCCATTAAATACAACTGAAGGTTTTATACGACAGCTGATCGGCTGGCGGGAATTTATGCGTGGATATTATGAGATAAAAGGCTCTGTCGCCCGGACGAAAAATTATTGGAATTTCACCCGGAAAATACCGAAATCTTTCTATGATGGAACTACCGGAATTGAGCCCGTAGACCAAACAATAAAGAAAGTTTTAGAGCGCGGTTATTGCCATCACATCGAACGATTGATGGTTTTGGGCAATTTCATGCTGCTTTGTGAATTTGATCCGGATGACGTTTATCAATGGTTCATGGAATTGTTTATCGACGCTTATGATTGGGTAATGGTACCGAATGTTTACGCCATGAGTCAGTTTGCCGATGGCGGGATGCTATCGACCAAACCTTACATTGCCGGCAGCAATTACATCATGAAAATGAGCAATTACGAAAAAGGTCCCTGGCAGGAAATCTGGGACGCGCTTTTCTGGCGTTTCATGCATGTGCATCGCAGCTTTTTCACAACAAATCCACGACTGGGAATGCTGATTGGCAGTTTTGATAAAATGGAAAGTGAAAAACGAAAAGGATTACTGAATACGGCACATAAGTTTTTAAAATCTCTGGATTAATTTGGTGCCTGTTTTTCAAGTATTGAATTGGAATCTGGAAATTGATGATTACCCGCGAATGATGAATTTGGAAACAGATATTTAGTAACCAAAATAAAAAACGCTACAACATTGGCAGTTGTGGTAGTGAGCAATGTTATGATGACGGTATCAGAAAGATGAAAGGAAAATTCAAAGTGATCCGGACCTTTTAAAAATCCTCCCTCAAAAGGATTCAGCAAGTAAAAATTACCAATTCCGTGTAGCCAAACAATAAATACGACAACGAAAAGAAAGGTAGCGACTAACTGAAATATACGTGCTGCATATTTCTTTCGCTCACTAATATCCTGAATAACACCTTCCAGACGTGCGATCTGAATTTGCAATGCTACGTCTTTTTCCTTATCAAGATGCCGGACTTCCTGAAGATTACGAATCTCCTGAAGCAAAGTTTCAGTAGTTACAGAATTGGGCTCGTTGAAAAAGGTATCATTACCCGCCACACCCTGAACCATTTGGATTCCATGCGCAACAATTTGCTCAGGACTCGGTACCGGCGGATTGTCTGATGAGATTTTGCTCAAAATATTCCTTAATAATTGAGTTGGAAATAATTGTATTTTCTCCTTTTGCATATGCCTGAGCCCAAGGTGAATTGGCGGCATGTGACCAGTTTGAAAGCGTTATTCCATCCAGGTTTTTTGTAATTTCCCAGGTATAATCTAATGTTTCTCTTTCACTTGATGTTAATAAATCAGCGTTATTAGTATTAGCCGACTCCGGAGTTGCCGCTTTTTCAACAATAGGGCTGCTTCCCCATTTTTTGTAAAGCTGATATATTGAAGGAACTACCGGACCAAATTTCCAGGCGTAAAAAGGCTCATTACATAAAATTTCCTGATGCAGGGCTAAATGCAATCCCTGAGCAAAAAAGACCATTTTCTGCAATTTCATTTGTGTAACCGGATCTCCTTCCTCAATTCCTTTATTAACAAATTCTTTTGCTATAACCTCTGCTGATACCATAATATTTAAATTTAATACGGCTTAAAATAACCCAATTCAACATTTGCAATACACAAAATACTATTTTGCAATCTATTAAACTTAACGAATAATTAAAAGGAAAAGTGCTAGAATTTACGAAGAAGCTGTAATCGTATTTTGCTTATTAATAATTAATTACAAAATATAAATGAATATTTTCAGATACTATTGGTTTCGGAAAATCAGCAGTTTATTGGCTTGGCCAAAGTTTAAACTGATATGGCCCGGAAAGGAATAGAAAGTTAGTTTGTCCAGATTCGTGTCGGATTGTTCAAGGTATACTAGCCTGGGTCGGAAGAGTCCTTCAAAATTTGTTATTAATGTGTAGCGTTTGCCCATTGCAACAAATTAAACATATAAAATGCCTTCTAAGTCCCCAATATTTCAGCACCTAAATTCCACCATTTTACATAAGAAAAAAGCACTTAACGATTTCTCGTTAAGTGCTTCTGAACCAGGGCTCCCGAAGTTGGGCTCGAACCAACGACCCTCTGATTAACAGTCAGATGCTCTAACCGGCTGAGCTATTCAGGAATTTCAAATCCGATTGTTTATCTGAATTCTGGTGCAAATATAGGCTTTCAATAAATATGACGCAAGTGTCAGATAAAAATATTTTTCAACTTTGAACCTGTTGAAGGATTAACTCCTTGACTCTCTTAGCATCTCCCTTGGAAAAATTATTGATAATAATTTCCGGGCGCATCCGTGGAATGACCCGGATGGTTGCAAAGAACATACTATTTTCGATTTCCACACCTGAAATGTCAGAATAGAAAACAAAGTTATCCGTGCTTCTGAAAAGTTTCTTTACAGTAAAAGTTACGCCTTTATCTCCAAATGTTACTTCATCAGGAAAAAATGGATTCATTAGCCCGCTGGCACTAAAACGCTCATTCATATTTTTATGGTTAAGATAAGTTTACGCGACTCAAAAATGCTTACAAAGGTACGTATACTACCTTTTTTGTTTCAAAAAATTCTTCTTTAAAATAATCAGAGAGATCATAAGAACGTGTTTTAATATTCAGTTCTGAAAGCTCTTCGGTTAAGTCGCCTCCTTTTAGATATAAAATACCGTTCCTGAGCGGATGAAATGAGTTACGACTGATATTCTTTCGTACCCAGCCAACAAATGGCGCCATACGCGTTACAGCCCGGCTCACCACAAACTCATAAGTATCTTCCAGTTTTTCAGCCCTGATCTGCTCCGCTTTTACATTTTTTAAATCCAGCGCGGCAGCTATTTCCTGCACAACTCTTATTTTTTTTCCAATACTGTCCACCAGATGAAACTGTGTATCCGGAAACATAATGGCAAGCGGAATACCAGGAAATCCACCGCCTGTTCCTACATCCAGTACTGATGTTCCGGATTTGAACTGTATCACCTTCGCAATTCCCAAAGAATGCAAAACGTGGCGTTCATATAAAGTATCAATATCCTGTCGGGAAATTACATTGACTTTTGAATTCCAGTCCTGATACAATGCTTCCAGCTGAGTGAATTTCTCACGCTGAACATCTGTAAGGTCCGGGAAGTATTTTAATATTAATTCCATGAAGTCCGGGGTTTTCTTCTTGTCATCACAAACAATCCGAAGAAGATATAATAAATAAAAAATGCAAAATCCATCAAAGGAAAACTAAACCACTCGACGGTTCTGTCCAGTTTTCTGTTGATGATAAAGAAAAGTATCCATTGGATAATCCAGCGTGTTCCAATGATCACGCCAAGTTCCTGAAGATAAAATATATCATGGTTAAAAATTCCAAAACCCAAAGCAACAAGTCCCAGGAGCCATATTACCATATGGGAAAAAGAAAGGATCCCTAACATGACTTTATTCCGCTTCCGGTAAAACTGGCTTACTGCCAGATGGCGTCTTTTCTGGCGTAACCATGTCGACCAGCTTGTTTTTGGTTTGGAATACACAAAAGATTCCGGCTCAATAGAAATTGCAGTATTATTGCTGGTTGCTACTTCATTCAGGAAAATATCGTCATCACCACCCATGATATGCCTGTGGCGGTAAAAGCCTTTATTCGCAAAAAACAATTCTGTTTTATAAAGAATATTGCGCCCCACACCCATGTAAGTCAATCCTGCCAAAGAGAAGGAAAGATACTGGACTGCGGTATAAAAAGTTTCGCAGCGAATAAACCAGTTCAATAAACCCGGATATTTTTCATACGGAGAAAATCCGATTACAATATCCTGCTGCTCGGTGATCTGCGAGGCCATGGAAGTGATCCAGTGCAGGGAATCTGGACGACAATCCGCATCTGTCATTAATGCCAATGGATATTTCGCCTGCTTCATACCCACAGTAAGCGCATATTTTTTGGGCGTCACATGCGAGAATTCATCATTGATTCGAATGTATCGGATATGTTTCCAGCTATGAATATTTTCGCGCATATAATCCTCACTTCCGTCATCAGAGCGGTCGTCGAGCAATATCACTTCAAATTCAGGATATTCCTGGGCATCCAGAAGCGGCAATAATTCAATCAGGTTTTCCCTTTCATTCCAGGCGCACACCAGTACTGTAACGCCTGGCGGGCGGCTTTCATAATTCCTGCTCTTCCCATAAAAGGCCAGTCGCGTGAAAATAAAAAGATAGTAAAACAGCTGAATCAGAACAAATGCGCAGAGCACATAAAGTAGAGAATCCGTCACGATACAGGGGGTGTGTAAATTTTTTCCATAAGTAATTTTACAAATATACGGTCATTGTCAGGAATGTTAGATGCCTTCCACCTATTTTTGCAGACTCATCTTGTATATTACCATTAATGAAGTTTACCTTACAAACCCAGGACCAGCACTCAAAAGCACGTGCAGGTCTAGTGGAAACAGACCACGGGACAATTCAAACGCCGATTTTCATGCCGGTTGGTACAGCCGGAACTGTAAAAGCGGTACATCAGCGGGAGTTGAAAGAGGATATTAAAGCCCAGATTATATTAGGAAATACATACCATTTATACCTTCGTCCGGGATTGGACATTATTCACAAGGCCGGTGGGCTGCATGGCTTCAATGGATGGGACAGACCAATCCTAACAGACAGCGGCGGCTATCAGGTTTACTCACTGGCGGGCACGGGGAGAAAAATCAACGAGCAGGGTGTGGTATTTAAGTCACACATTGACGGTGGGATACACACTTTCACACCAGAAGGGGTGATGGATATACAACGTACAATCGGCGCAGATATTATAATGGCCTTCGATGAATGTACGCCCTACCCTTGTGATTTCACCTATGCGCGTAATTCCATAGAGATGACGCACCGCTGGCTTGGTCGCTGCTGCACACGCTTTGATGAAACTCAACCTTTATATAATCATAGCCAGACACTTTTCCCGATCGTGCAAGGAAGTGTATATAAAGACCTTAGAAAACAATCCGCAGAAGTTATAGCTTCGTATGAACGTGAGGGGAATGCCATCGGCGGACTTTCCGTTGGCGAGCCTGCGGAAATAATGTATGAACTGACCGAGGTGGTTTGCGACATTTTACCAAAAGACAAACCGAGATACCTTATGGGTGTAGGCACTCCTGCCAATATCCTTGAATGCATCGCGCTGGGCGTAGATATGTTCGATTGCGTGATGCCTACACGTAATGCCCGCAATGGCATGATTTTTACTAGCGAAGGTATAATCAATATCAAGAATGAAAAGTGGAAAGACGACTTGTCACCTCTTGACAAAAATCTGGGCGGTTATGTGAGTACATTATATTCTAAAGCGTACCTTCGTCACCTGGTCAAATCAGAGGAAATGTTGGGGGCTCAAATTGCCAGTGTTCAAAATCTAACCTTTTATTTATGGTTGGTGAATACCGCAAGAGAAAAAATAATAGAAGGAACATTTACCTCCTGGAAGGCTGGAATTGAAAAAAAATTAATGCAACGCCTTTGAAAGATTGGAAAAAGAACATTTCTTTCGGAAAGATTTTACATTAATTACAGTTAAATTCCGCTATTTCATAAATAGGAGTTGATAAAATGACATTGTTAACCTAATTTTGTGCCCACTAGGCATTTTGATTAGTTATCTGGCCACGGAAATAATATATTGTTTTTATTATAATTGATTATTAAAGATCAATCCTAGTTAATCTTAATAACGCTAACTTGAATAGTATGAAAAAAGTATCCCAGTTGATTTGTTCGCTTGCCTTGGGGTCATTGATGGCTTTGCCTTCACTAGCTCAGCCCTTGGAGCAGCCGAATTCTCCGGATTACAATCCAAAAGCTACGTACGACGGTCCTTACAAACTAAATACATGGTCAATCGCGATTCATGGTGGTCCATCTATGTTTTTCGGTGATTTGAGAGAATACGATTTCTGGCCTGTAAACAAAACCACCACAGACAGCCACAAAGAATCAGGAACTTTTCAAGGAGGCTTAACGATTAACAAACAACTTTCGTATTTGTTTGGCGCTCGTCTTGACGGATCCATTGGAAAATTACGTGGTATGAAACGTCGTAATTACAACCGTTATTTTGAAGGAAACTATCAGGATGTTTCTTTGTCAGGAACTGTTAACCTTAAAGGGTTATTGATGGGACCTAATAAAATGAAGCGTTGGAAAGTTGACGCTTACGTTGGGTTTGGTCAAATTTTCTATGATTCAAAAGCATACGATCTTACAGGCGGTGTTAAACTTCGTGAAACTGGTAAGAAAAATGACTGGATCATTCCAACAGGTCTTGCAGTTAATTATGAATTGACATCACGTCTTGATCTTGGTCTTGATTTCCGTCTGAACTATACAAACTCTGATTATCTTGATGCAACGTGGGGTGGTGACTATGACAGAACACCAAACCTGAATTCTATCAAAGATGCTAAGACTTCACACAAAGGAAACTCTGAATTAGATAGCTATGGTTACGGTTCAGTAGTATTGACTTATAAACTTGGCAAGAAACCTCTTAAAGTTAAGAAAGAGGATGGAAAATGGGCTTACAAACCAGACGAAGGAGGATACTATCACCTACGTTATACAGATCCAAAAGTATTGTTGAGACCTGTTAAGATTCTTACACTTGAAGAAATGGACTCAGTTGCAAAAGCAAACCGTCCAAAAGATATCGATCCAAGATTGCTTCTTGATACTGATGGTGACGGTGTTTCTGACTTCTTCGATAAAGAACCAAATTCTCCAGCCGGAAGTATTGTTGACGGTAGCGGTCGTGTTCTTGACTTTGATACTTACGTGAAAAATGCGCTTGCAACAGGTGCGGCATGTAGCGAAATATTTGCTAACGTTCAGTTTGACACAGACAAAAACTTGTTGAAACCTGAATTCCAGGATATGTTGAAAAACGTAGCTGCCTTGATGAACAAAAACGGATGTCGTCTTCAATTGGCTGGACACGCTGACCGTCGTGCAACAGATCGTTACAATATGGCTCTTTCTCGCCGTCGTGTAGATGCAGTTAAAAACTACCTGATCAACGAAGCTGGATTGAAAGATGCTAGTAAAGTAATCGTTGACTACTTCGGTTCATTCAAACCAATCGCTGAAAGCTCAACTCGTGATGGTCTATTGAAAAACCGTCGTGTAGAATTGAAACTTCTTCCATAAGGAATAATAGAATTCAATAAATAAGAAAGGCTCCCATATGGGAGCCTTTCTTATTTCAAATCACTAGATTTGCGTTGGTATTAAAGTTTTATAGTAAATCAAAAAATTAGACAATCACTTCAATAAAAACCACTCATATAAATTACGCATGGCACAATACGATTACCTTATAGTAGGTGCAGGGCTCTGGGGCTCTGTTTTTGCACATGAAGCTACAAAAAGAGGAAAAAAATGTCTGGTTATTGACCGACGCCCACACACTGGTGGAAATACTTATTGCGAGAATGTTGAGGGTATTAATGTACACAAATACGGAGCGCACATTTTCCATACAAACGATAAAGACATCTGGGATTATGTTAATTCATTTGTAGAATTTAACCGATATACCAATTCACCGGTAGCAAATTATAACGGAGAACTTTACAATCTTCCTTTTAATATGAATACTTTTTACCAGTTGTGGAAAGTACGTACGCCGGAAGAAGCAAAAGCCAAAATTCAGGAACAAGTTAAAGAAGCGGGAATTACTGATCCGAGAAATCTTGAAGAACAAGCTATTTCTCTGGTTGGTGTAGATATCTACAAAAAGCTGATCAAAGGATATACTGAAAAACAATGGGGAAGAAAAGCGACCGAACTTCCGGATTTCATAATCAAGAGACTACCGGTTCGCTTTACTTACGATAATAATTATTTCAACGACAAATATCAGGGTATTCCAATCGGTGGCTATAACAAGCTGACCGAAGGATTATTAGAAGGTATCGAAGTAAGACTTGATACCGATTTTTTCAAAAATCGTGATGAACTAAGTGCGCTTGCGGAAACGGTTGTTTACACAGGTCAGATTGATGAATATTTCGATTTTAGCCACGGCTCACTTGAATACCGCAGTCTGCGTTTTGATAATCAATTACTTGAGCAGGAAAATTATCAGGGAAATGCCGTAATTAACTATACCGATGCTGAAACGCCGTTTACAAGAATTATCGAACATAAACATTTCGAATTCGGTACGCAGCCAAAAACGGTGATCACGCACGAATATCCATCAGAATGGACCACCGGGGCTGAGCCTTATTATCCTGTCAATGACGATAAAAATACTGAGGTTTTCAGCCAATATAAGGAATTAGCGAAGAATGAAGAAAATGTTATTTTCGGAGGAAGACTGGCAGAATATCGTTATTATGATATGCACCAGGTAATTGGATCGGCTTTGAAAAAAGTTAAGGTTCACTTCGGCGAATAAAAAATATCACACACACTATAATGCCTTTGGGCAATTTTACATATGTTTTCACGGATCAACTCCTGTGTAGGTTTGTTGCTATTGGCAATTACCATAAGCTGCGCTACACAAAAAAAGTCTCCTACAATAATTTCTGAAAAGCTTATAACGGCACCTGTACAAAAAAGTACAGGTGCTTATTTGATTCAGCCAGGTAATAAATTGCTGATTCATAATTTAAACTGGTCATCCCGCCTTTTTCCAGAACCTGATAAAATAGAGAACAGACAATCTATTTCAGAAAGCGGCTATCCTGCTCAGGTTAATTCCGAAGGAAATATCAATATGCCCGAAATCGGAAAAATTCACGTTTCCGGTTTAACAAGATCACAACTTGCTGACTCACTAATTTACAGATATAAAGACATTATTCGCGATCCGATTTTCGATGTTGAAATAACAAATCTACGCGTAAAAGTATTAGGAGCCTGCACCATTCAGGGCCTTGTAACGTTGGATAAAGAGACGCAAACATTAGATGAAGTATTGGCAAAAGCGGGTGGAATAAAATACAATGAAGCCGGCAATTCGATTCAGATTATCCGCGGAGATGGCAAAGAACAGAAAATCATCGAATACGATTTTCAGCAAATGGGAAATCCCCAGATAATGAATATTTCGGTTTTCGATAATGATATCATTTATGTTCCGCCTTCACGGGAAGGAATTCGTTCCGTTCGCTTATCCCGAAAACTTGTTATTCTTCAACCAGTACTCATTGCGTTAAACCTAGCTTTGCTCATTGTAAATATTACCAGGTAATGATACCCACTATTGTTGAAACTGCAAATTCCGGAATTTTAAGTTCGCTCGGTCTTGATCTCCACATGCATGTATTGCCCGGCATCGATGACGGTGCCCAAAATTTGCAGGATAGTCTCGCGCTTATTGATGCACATTACCGGGCAGGAATTAGAAAAATTATTGCCACACCACACATTCGGATCGATTTCTTCAAGAATACGCAGGAATCAATTCACAACGCCTGGACAGAATTAACCAACGTCACAACAGAGCAATATCCGGATCTTGAAATTAAATACGCCGCAGAATATTTCGCTGACGATTATTTTTTAACACTTCTCGAAAAAAGAGAAATCTTGCCAGTTTCTGGAAATTACGTTTTGGTGGAAACATCATTGAGACATGATATGCCTTACTTTCGGGATATTTTAAAAGAAATGATTTTACAAGGTTATCAGCCAGTTGTAGCACATCCGGAAAGATATCAGGCCTGGCACAATAAGCCTGAACGTTATGCAGAAATTTATGAACTGGGTGTAATTTTCCAAATAAATTTACTTTCCATAGGCGGCGCTTATGGCCCAACCGAGCAAATTACAGCAGAAAGGCTCATTCAACAGGGCTGGATTGGCGCGCTTGGAAGTGACCTTCACCGTGTAAGTCAGTATAAGTATATAAAAGAGGCAGTGGAAAATCCTTATTTCAAAAGTTTAAAGGATGCCAAACTGCTAAATCATACTTTACAATCTGACTAACAGAATGACAAAAGGGAATGAAGGTGCTTTTTTTGAAGAATTTCTTAATCACTCTGATTCCCTCGATTTTCAAAAGGTTTTCAAAGTGATTCTTAGCCGCTGGTATTGGGTGGCAGGATCACTTTTCCTTTTTGGTATCAGTTGTTTTCTTTTCTTGAAGCTTGTCAAACCAAAATATGTTGCGTCGATAAATCTTAAATATCTCGACAAACAAACCGAGCTTGACGAAATTACCAGCACAAAACCTACCTACCTGATTAATGATGGTAGTAATGAATATCTGACTGAAAAATATAATATTCAGTCTCAGGAAGTTGTCGAAAACGCTTTAATAAACCTTAAATATCCTTTTACGTTTTACCGTCTGAAAGATTTTCGTCGTATTGATATTTATCCCTATCAGCCGCTGTCGGTGAAAGTGATTTCATTTGACGAATTGAAATTTGAAAAAGGAAAGTTTTCCATCGATCCGGAGTTAAATTTTTCTTATCAAACTGAAAACGATTATAAAACTTTCAAGCTTATCAAAGGCGCAATCTGTTCTGTACCAGGTTTATCTTTTCAAATTGAGCTGATAAATATTAATGAAAAATTCAACTTCGAATTTGATTATAACAACCCATCAACCTTAGCCCGGGATTTTATAAAACGTATTGAAGTTTCTGAAATTGAGGATCAAATGCCTGTTCTAACAGTTTCATTCAAACATCATAACAAGCCATTTGCAAAGAATTTTCTGGAAATGTTACTGGAATCTTACCTAACTTATGACTTGCGTCAGAAACAGCAATCATCGGATCTTACGCTACAATTTATTGATAATCAGCTGCGTCTTTATTCAAAAACTTTAAAAGACGCAGCACATAAATTGGAAATTTTTAAACAGAAAAACACGGTTTTTGATGTAAGTACTTCGGCTGTCGGGATTTCTGAAAAAACGCGGGATATTGAACAGCGAAAAAATGAATCAGAAATTCAAAAAGCATATATAAAAGCCCTCGAAAAGAATCTTGGAAATACTTTTGAATCGGTTAATTATTTATCCGTTGGACTGGACGGAACGACCGACGCTGTACTGATTGGATTACTTGAACAATTTAATTCACTGATTTCCAAAAGAAAAGAATTACTGATAAAATACAGCTATAACGCACCTGCTGTTAAAAATCTGGATGAAGAGCTGGTAAAATCGCGTCGACAAATACTAGACAATATAAAACTTCAACAACAGAAAAATTCAGGTACAATTCGGATTCTGGATCAGAATCTGGCTTCACTTCAAAAGCAATTCAGGCAAATTCCCGCCCTCGAAAAAAATCTACTTTATCTGCAAAGCGATTTTGAAGTCAATAAAAATATCTATTCATTATTGCTGAACAAGCAAATTGAATCTTCGATTGTAAGAGCAGGAATGTTGCCGTCATTCCGCATTATTACGTTGATGAAAGTTGAAAAAATATTTCCTAAACCTGTTCAAATTATTACACTTTCATTGTTTCTCAGTCTTTTGACAGGTGTATCTTCCATTTTTATTATACGTTATTTTAATAAAACATTTGTTGATATTGATCTGCCAAAATCTGGTAAAAATATTCACCTACTAGGACTAATTCATCATTTTGAACAAAGAAAAGGTAAGGAAACCAGCTTTGATCTGAATATGCTTTTAACCGATCAATCCATCTTTACCGAATCCATCAGTGCGCTTAGAACGCGATTAAGTTTTTTAAAATCCGATGAAAAATTATATCCGGAAAAAGGAAAGCAGATTCTGATCACTTCTCAGCAATCGGGTGAGGGAAAAACTTTTGTTTCAATAAATCTTGCTTTATCGCTAACAAAAATTCGCAAAAAAGTAATAGTAATCGGCTGCGATTTACGAAAATCAAAGCTGCATTATTTTTTTGGAGACTTGAATGAAAAAGGTTTGAGTAGTTATTTACAGAAGAAAACGGATTTAAAAGAGCTGATCAAATCTTCAATTATATCAAATCTGGATTATATTCCTGCCGGTGCTCCCCCATTTAATCCAGCTGAACTTCTGCAACTGGATTTATTTCAGGACTTACTGAGTCATTGCCGAAAGGAATACGATTATGTTTTTCTGGATTCTGCACCTGTCGGGTTAGTTTCAGACAATATTCCTTTGCTAAATCAGAGCCATACAGTATTATTTATATTAAGATGGCTACACTCCCATAAAGATGCGCCCCGACTAGCCGAGAAATTGGCAGCAGATTATGAAATTGACAAAATCGAGGTTGTAATCAATGATTTTTATCCTGACAATTTATATAATTCGATAAGCTCATCTCCATCTTACACTGATCAATATGGATATGACTATCAGGGGAATTCTTATTTCAACAAAAACAGTAATGGAAAATTCGCTAATGTAAAAAAGAAGTTAGGATTGCAGAATTGATAAAACACGATACACACATTTATGAATAATTTGAATTATCAGCAGCCAAAAATCATTGCAGAAATTGGCTGCAATCACATAGGCAGCATGGATATTGCCAAAGAATTAATTCATTTGGCAAAAGAATGCAAAGCAGATTACGCCAAATTTCAGAAACGAAATCCAAAAGAATTATTAACAAAAGAGCAGTTTACCGCCCCTCATCCTGTTCCGTATCAATCTTATGGTCAAACCTATGGCGAGCACAGAGAGGTATTGGAATTTAATATTGATGAGCATAGGGAGCTGAAAAAGTATGCAGAAAATCTTGGCATTGAATATGCTTGTTCTGTCTGGGATATTACTTCCGCTCAGGAAATAATATCACTCAACCCGGATTATATAAAAGTACCCTCTGCCAGTAATTGCAATTTTGAAATGCTGGTTTTGTTACGAGATGAGTACTGCGGAGATATTCATTTGTCCATTGGAATGACAACTTGGGACGAAATTGAAAAAATCATACAGTTTTTTGAAGAAACAAATCAGGCTAAAAAACGTCTGGTTGTTTATAGCTGCACTTCCGGATATCCGATCGATTTTAAAGATGTCTGCCTGCTTGAATTGAGGAAATTATATTTTCATTTTAAAAGCCGAGTAAAAGAATTCGGGTTTTCCGGTCACCATTTGGGCATTGCCATTGATATCGCAGCTTATACACTTGGCGCAAAATGGATTGAACGTCACTTCACCAAAGACCGAGCCTGGAAAGGTACAGATCATGCAGCATCTTTGGAAGTACCTGGTTTACAAAAGCTTGTAAGAGATCTTCATCATACATATAACGCTTTAAATTTCAAACAGAAAGACATTCTGGATGTTGAAATAAGTCAGCGGGAAAAATTAAAAACACACATACATTGAAAAATATCTTGGCGATCATTCCTGCAAGAGGTGGCAGTAAAGGACTTCCTGGCAAAAACATCAGGCCTATGTCCGGACATCCTCTAATCGCTTATAGCATAAAAGCTGCGTTGGATTCTCCCTCCATCTCCCGTGTTATTGTTTCAACTGATTCCGAGGAAATCGCACAGATTGCAAAAAAATACGGAGCCGAGGTTCCTTTTTTACGGCCTTCGAGATTCGCAGAAGATTTAAGTACTGATCTGGAAGTTTTCACACATACGTTGGAATGGCTGGAAAAAAATGAAAATTATAAGCCCGATATGGTCGTACAGTTACGCCCGACGTCTCCCGTTCGTTTTATTCATGACATAGAAATTTGTATTCATAAAATGCAAAGTTCAGAAGCCGATAGCCTTAGAATTGTCACGCCTGCTTTCAATACACCATTTAAAATGTGGGTTTTGGATGAAGCAAGTACACAAATGCAGCCATTGCTGCAACAAGATGTGATCAGTGAATCCTATAATCAGCCGCGTCAGAATTTGCCTGAAGTTTATTGGCAGATTGGAACATTGGATGTAATCCGTACCGATGTTATTACAAGACAAAAATCCATGTCCGGCCAAAACATTCTTCCTTATATCATTGACCAGCAATATGCTGTGGATATTGATGATCTGGAAAGTTTTAAGCGCGCAGAAAAAATGATACTGAAATATGATTGCATAAAGTTTTAGGTATGATGAAAAAAGATGATCCCATTCTGATTTTTGGCGCTGGTTCCATAGGGGAAAGGCATATCTATATTCTCCAAAATTTGGGTTATCGTAACATCTGGATTTATAGGCAACGTAATCTTCCGCTTAGAAATATTGATAAAAAAATAGTTAACATTTTTAGTGATCTCATAAAAATTGACCAGATAAAACCAAAAGCTGCAATCATTTGCACGCCCACTTTTCAACATTTAGAACAAGCTTTATTTTGTGCAGAACGAGGAATTCATATCCTGATTGAAAAGCCGTTATCTCATAACTTAACTGATTGTGATAAATTAATTACGGCTTCAATTAAACACAACGTACATGTCCAGGTTGCGTACATGCTTCGTTATCATGACTTTTTTCAGGATATCAAATCGATTATTGAAAATAACAAAATGGGAAATTTACTTTCCATGCAAACTTATTGGGGAGAATATCTGCCCGACTGGCATCCATGGGAAGATTACCGACAATCTTACGCTGCCAGAAAAGAACAGGGCGGAGGAGCTGCACTCACGCTGAGTCATGATATTGATTTGTTAAACTGGCTTTCGGAAAGTGCTGTAACAAGCTGGAAAATCTTAAAAAATTACAGATCCTCACTCGAAATAAATGTTGAATCAGGAGCTGATATTCTAATAGGATATGAAAATGGTATTACTGCTCATTGTCACGTCAATTTTCACGAACTAAATTCGAAACGCTCATACCGTTTTGTATTTGATGAAGGATCCATCGAAATAGATTTTCTTCTATCAATAATGACAACTTTTTATCAGAAAAAAACCATCATCAAAACGATTCCGGATTTTAACAGAAACGAGCTTTATAAAGCGCAGACATTGGATTTTTTCAAAAAAATTAATGATGGCAATTTCCGGGAAGGCTCTTTACGCTCACTCGAAGAATCAAAAGTAATTATCAGTATTTGTCAATAATGAAAACTTACAGTACACACACTTCTTTATCTATTGCCGAAAAAGTTGTACTCATAACAGGAGCTTATGGTTTAATCGGACAAACAATTGCCTACGCATTTTTGCAACAGGGTGCATATGTTATTCTGGCTGACCTTGATGAATGCAAACGAAATAAGCTTGAAGATAAAATTTCCAAAACTTTCCCGCCGCGTCAGTTTCTTTTTCAAACGCTGGATATCACAGACGAAGCAAGTTGCCAGAAAGCAATGATAGAAATTATTCTAAAATTTGGTCGGTTGGATGTGCTAATTAATAATGCGGGTCTTGATGCCAAGTTTGATAAAGAATCTTTGGGGAAAGTAAATCATGGCCGCTTTGAAAATTATCCAACGCATTTGCTTCGCATTGCAATCGAAGTAAATCTTACAGGCACAATTCTGATAACACAATCTGCTTGCCATCAAATGATTAAGCAGAAATCAGGCAATATAATTAATGTCGCTTCAACCTATTCCGTAGTTGCGCCTAACCAGAATTTATATGATTATGGAGATGGAAAACAGAACTTCAAACCGGTTGATTACGTCGCTTCCAAATCCTTTATTCCCAATTTCACCAGATATCTTGCCACTTTTTATTCACGTGAGGGAATACGTTGCAACGCCATTGTTCCGCACGGGATTTACAATAATCATGACGAGCCGTTTTTAGAAAATTTTGCCCGCTTGTCTCCACTTGGACGCATGTGCAATCGCGAAGAACTTATTGGGCCCTTTACTTTTCTGGCTTCGGATGCTTCCAGTTATATGACAGGATCACTGTTAACTGTGGATGGCGGTTGGACAGCCTGGTAAATTCAGAATCTAAATAAAAGAACAAATGGACAATTCAGAAGAGAAATGGGATCTGGAAATTGTGGCTCATACAGGATTATTCGATATAAACTGGCGTGAAATCTGGTTATATCGTGACCTGATTTTTTTATTTGTCAGACGGGATTTGGTTGCAACTTACAAACAGACAATTTTAGGTCCACTCTGGTTTTTTATACAGCCCATCCTGACGACATTTATTTATGTCATGATTTTTGGTAATATGGCCAAAATTCCAACCGGCGGTTCTCCTAAAATCCTTTTCTATCTCGGCGGAATTACGATATGGAATTATTTTCAGGAATGCCTGGTCAAAACTTCTGAAACCTTTATTGCCAATCAGAATTTGTTCGGTAAAGTTTATTTCCCAAGACTAATTACGCCCATTTCCATAGTCATTTCCTGTCTTTTAAAATTTCTAATTCAGTTCAGCCTTTTTATAATTACCTGGCTTTATTTTCTGTTTCAAAAAACACCTGACATAAGTCCCAACTTTACAATTTTACTTCTTCCGGTTTACATTATTTTGATGTCAGGATTGGGTTTCAGTTTTGGCATATTGATTTCGTCCCTTACAACCCGTTACAGAGATTTACGGTTTGTAATTTCCTTTGGAATACAACTGCTGATGTACGCAACGCCAATTGTCTACCCTTTGGAAATCGCTTCCGAAAAATACAGATGGCTTCTACTCTTAAATCCTGTCACGAGCATTGTTGAAGCTTTTCGTTATTCATTTACCGGCCATGGAAATTTCTCGTATTACAATCTGACTTACAGCGCATTATTCATTCTGACAAGTTTATTTTTTAGTATAATAATTTTCAACAGAGTTGAAAAAACCTTTATGGATAAAATTTAATTATGGCAAAAACTGTCATCCGGTTTGAGAATGTTTCAAAGCTTTATCAACTGGGAGAAATCTCGACCGGAACTATTTCCCGTGACCTTTCCAGATGGTGGGCAGTTTCGAGAGGCAAGCCTGACCCTGTCAGTAAAATTGGGGAAGCTCCAAAAAAGCATTCAGATAAAGTGCTTTGGGCTTTATCCGATATTTCTTTTGAGATAACGCAGGGAGAAGTTTTAGGAATTATTGGAGGCAACGGCGCAGGAAAGTCAACGCTGCTGAAAATTTTGTCCCGCGTCACAAAACCAACAAGTGGAGCAATCAGGATCAGAGGTAGAATTGCATCTTTGCTTGAAGTTGGAACCGGTTTTCACCCAGACCTCACCGGCCGCGAAAATATTTTTTTGAATGGCGCAATTCTGGGAATGCGAAAACATGAAATCCGCGATAAACTGGATGAAATTGTTGCCTTTGCCGGTGTTGAACATTATCTTGATACTCCCGTCAAGCGCTATTCATCCGGAATGTACGTCCGTCTGGCTTTTGCAGTCGCCGCGCATCTGGAACCCGAAATACTTATTATTGATGAAGTTTTAGCCGTTGGAGATGTTGCGTTTCAGAAAAAGTGCCTTACTAAAATGAAAGATGTTAGCCAAAGCGAAGGCAGAACAGTACTTTTTGTAAGTCATAATCTGGCATCGGTTAAGTCCCTTTGCCCAAAAAGTGTTTTTTTAAAAAATGGTAAACTGGATTATTTGGGAGAAACCGATTTGGCTATTGATCAGTATCTTGAAAATCTTTCACACAACCAAAGTGAGTACTATTTTGACAGTGAAGAAATTCATGAAGCTTCACTAACATATCTAAAAATCACAGATAATAAAAATCAGCCACTTATTACATTTTTGAATAAAGATCCCTGGCAACTGAAAGTTGGCTTTCATGTGCGATATCCAGTTTCAAATCTGGTTGTATCTGTTGGTCTTATGACATCCGAAAATATTCTGATAAGGAATATTTCGTCTCAGGCATTTCAAGCCGAAAATGGGAATTATGAAGCATTTTTTCTTGAAAATGAAATTATTTATGGTGCCGGAACATACCAGATCATTCTTTCTCTTTCAGTCAACAATCATATTATTCAACAAATTGACGACGGTATTTTTATAAATTTTGAAGAAACGCAGCCTCAACATTCCTTTCTTATTACTAAAAACAAGAGTTTAATCTTGAATGAAATGAATGTCCGGATTTATTCGGTTTGAGATTTTTACGCTTTTAATATTCAAATTTTAGTTAGTCGTAAATAGAATAAAATGCCTTTGACGCTATATATCATAGCATTGATATTGCTCAAAGCTATGATATACATTTTTCTCGTCCCTAATTTGCCATTCATCGAGGCAAAAGCATGTGACCAAAACTTCGTTTTGAAATCTAATAGCTAAGAAACTCGACATTGCTTCATTACTCAATTTTGACAACGGAATTCTTCCGGTCAATGAAATTCTTCTCGTTACCAAGCATAAATCAAAATGAAAAATCTGGATGACGGATTTTTCCAAAATCGCATAAACACATTTTCAAAATTAAATGAAAATAGGAGTTCTGCCACATTACCTTGATACCAGAAAGGACCTGGTTGATTTACTCAATTTGCTGGGTAAAGAACATGATGTTGTGGCATACATCCGGGAATCTGATGTGCAAAAAGTTGGAAGATTGTTGCCAGGCATTACCATTATCTCGATTCCGGCACTCACTGGAATTTTCAGGATATTTCAAATATTAGGACAATATACTTACCTCCTATTCGGTCAAATACCAGCAAGTCAAAACAACTACTACCTGACCGAGCATATTAAATTATTGAATTCTTCGTACAAAAAATGGTCTAAATTAATACAATCCTATTTGCTGTCTTTAAGCAAAATGACACCGAAAATTATAAGTTATGACCAATATCTTGATTCCTTTTCCTGGTTAAAACCATCATTTAAACTTGAAGCAGATATTGATGTTTTTTTATGTTTCACTGAAATATCCTGCGACTGGGTTTTCGCAAAAATAATTCAGGAAAATAAACCCATATGGACATATGTGTACAGCTGGGATCATCCGTGCAAAATGAAAACATTTTCAAAAAGAACAAATTATCTTGTTTGGAACGAAGGAATTAAAGACGACCTCGTCACATTACAGGGAATAGAAGATGAAAAAATACAGATATGGGGCGCTACTCAATTTGTCTTCATTGAACAATTTTTAAATTCAAAAACCAATAATTATGAAGATGATTGTTTTCCATACATATACTTAGGCTGCGCAACGGGATACGATGAACTGGCGCGGCAGGAAGTAAAATACTGTGAAGAAATCGCTAATATTTTGCAAACGACATTACCGAATTGGAAATTGATCATCCGTCCTTATCCATTTCAGAAAAATCAGAATGTTTATTATCCTTTGAAGGCTTTATCTAATGTTGTTTTTGATGATAATACAGATTCAGAAAACAAATTCCTAAAACTAAAAAACGCCAAAGCTTTCTTCCACTTTGGTACCACGCTTGGGTATGAAGCTGTTTATTTCAATACGCCATCATTTCTAATCGACCTTACAGACCCTGATAAGGATGTTCTTTTGAATGGGTTTGTGCATCAATATCAAAATGACAAGTACCTTAATGCAAAGGATTCTCTTGTGATTAAAAGTAAAGCCAGGCTTATCAATATTCTTGAAGATTTAGCTCGCGGACAACCTGAGTTTTACTCAAATCAAGACCTTAGGTCATCTACACCTTTACAGTCCCTGCCTGTTTTAGCAGAAAAACTCATTTCGAAAATCTACAATGATAATCTGATCTCCCTATGAAACTTGTTACATCTCCGTTACTGCCCATGACTTCTGCCCCAAGCATTTCGGGCCGGATCTCACTGCGTATTCTCAACGAAGTTCGTAATGTTTTCAGAAAGCAACTACGACACGAAATGCTTTCCCGCCTGCACATTTACCAGCTTGAAAAAAATCAGCCGGAAATTCATATGCTTATATGCAAACGGGATTTTGAAATGGCTGTCATTTCAGCAGCGCAGCTTAATCATCTCGGACAAACAAGTCATTCATTTACTTTCCACGATGATGGCACGCTGGACGATAAAATGGAAGAAACTCTCCATCATTATTTTCCGGGGACTCTTGTTGTACGGCGTAATGTTGCAGACTTCATTGCCAACCAAAAGCTATCTGCCTATCCCAACATTATTGCATTTCGCAAAAAACAGGTATTGGCTTTAAAACTGATCGATAGTGCAATTTGGTCACAAAACAACCGGATTGGCTATTTGGATTCGGATGTTCTTTTCTTTAAATATCCGGAAGAATATATCCGGTCTTTTGATCAGAAAAACGACAGGAATTATTTCAACAAAGACATAACGGACGCCTATATTTCCAGTTCAACTTCGATTGAAAAAGAATTTGGTTTTTCACCTCCTCCAAGGATTAATGCCGGACTGTGGACTATGAATAAAAAGGATCTTGATTTAAGTCAGATTGAACTTTGGCTAAAACATCCATTTTTCAAAAAATACCATGCAGACTACCGGCTTGAACAAACATTTTTGGCTATGCTGGCCAAAATTTCAAAAACCGAAACCGCCCACTTTTCAAACGGTTACGATGTCTCCTTTGAAAAAAGTCCCACGCAAAGTGTTTGTAAACATTATGTTGGACGAATTCGATACGGCTATGAGCTTGAAGGCATTAAGTATCTGATTAAAAGTTAATTCTGTAAATAGTTCAACCTTGAAACACACACATTATCAAAAAATACTAATTCTTCCCGACGCAGGACCAGAAAATCCATTTCAGTATCAGATGATAAATTTTCTGAGAAGCAATGGATTTGACGTGTCCATAGGTACCAAAAGAAAGCTCGGAAGTATTTATTACGCTGTAAATCAGTTTAACCCCGAAATCATTTATTTCGATTGGGTTCATAGTTATGTGATTGGCAAAACGTTCCTATGGAGTTTTATTAAATCCCTGTTTTTTGTTTTTGATATTTTATATCTCCGCTTTTTAAGAAAGATTCCGATCGTTCATACTTTACATAATATCCAAAATCACGGCGGCTTCTGGATACCCTGGGAACATTTTATATATGGATTTTTTCTCAGGCGCTGTTCCAAAATCAGGGTTTATTCAGAAGCCGTAAAAAAGGAAGTTATTATCAAATTCAGAATATTATCCAGCGCAGTTTACATTATTCAGGACATTCCATTTCATTATTACTACCAAAATAATAGCACTCGAAAAGAAAGCAGAATTCATCTCAATATTGCTGAAAAGGGATTTGTTTTCCTGTTTTTCGGGAAGGTAAAAATCTACAAAGGTCTGGAAAATCTGATCCGGTCTTTTCTCTCAATCGCAGGTCCTGATGATCATCTTTTGATTGCCGGAGCATGTGCTGAAGAAAAATATATAGCGGAGCTGAAAAACATTTCCAACAACTCCAATCAAATCATTTGGCATATCCGGTTTATTCCAAAAGAAGACGTTCAATGTTTTTTTAATGCAGCAAATGTTGTTGTCCTGCCTTTTACCAAAATTGATCATTCCGGCAGCCTGGACCTGGCCTTGTCATTTTCGAAACCTGTCATTACTTTAAAAACAGAAGCAATTTTTGATCTGTTATCACATCAAAAAAATCTTCTCTTTGAAAAAGGAGATGATCTAAAAATGGCTATGGCCTTGGCTAAGGAGATTAACGAAGAAGAAATTGGCAAAAACAATTTCAAAATTGCGGATTCTGCGAATTACCGGGATCTGACTGAATTGTTTAAAAAGTATGCGTCATGAAAATACTATTTTGTACCAATACTTTTGAAAACGTCGTAAACGGCCCTTCCAAATTCGCCAAAAATTTACTGGAAATAAACAGACGTTACAGCCATGCAGAAATCAGAATTTTAACTGAGGATATCGCGGTTGAATCTCTGAGTTTCTACGATAATAAAGTTTTCAGATTAGACTTAAAACTGAATTTTTGGAACCGTCCATGGGGATTTATTTATAGAATGTTTCCTTACTACAACGCTTGCCGGACACTTCGGGAAATATACAATTTTGACATCGTCGTTTTTAATAACGCAATTACCGGAATCTGGTCTGCCATAAAACTGGCTAAACCGGTTATAGGTATGATTAATGACGATAACAGCGTTTCAGTTTCCAGAAAGAATTTTATCATTAATTATAAATGGATTCGCCATTTTATCTTCAAACATTTTGAAAAGATTGCGCTGATTTTTGAAGCCGGAGTAATTGCGAATTCCCATTTTCTATACCAATCTCTTTTGAAGAATTATCAACCAAACCTTTCAAAACTACACCTTTTGCATAAAGGTATTATGATTGATAAAGATTATATTTCTCCATTACGTCCCTTGAAATTACCGGTCAAAATCCTGTTTGTTAAATCAGATTTTATTCGTGGTGGATTGGTTGATCTGATCAATGCCCTGGCCTTACTGGTCAATGCGAGATTTGAATTAGATATCGTCGGGCCGAAGATGATTTACAAGCAGGAAATTTTAGCAAAAAATAAATCTTCAAATGTCAAGATCAACTTTATTGGTCCGGCGTCAGAAGAAGCTATAAAAAAACTGATGGATGAAAGTGATTTTTTCATTGTTCCCGCCCATCAGGAAGCTTTGGGAATTGCCAATATGGAGGCTCTGGCTCATGGCGTGACAGTTATTTCCAGTAACGCGGGGGGTATTCCCGAAGTAATGGATTTTGGAAAAAACGGATGGATGGTACAGCCCAAGAATCCATTTGAACTGGCAAAAACACTGCAATATGCAATTGAAAATCCAGAGGAAAGATCAATAAAACAAAAGAATGGATTTGATTTTGTTCGTCAGCATTTCTCGCATGAGCAGGTTATGGATCGTTTTCTGAAAATTCTTGAAAAGTACAAATCATGAAAATGATTTTCATATCCAACAACTGGGCCGATGCCCATCAGCAGACACGTTTGCAGGCGTTGTCAAAATTAAATTTATCCATAATCAGTATAGCCGCTTTACGGAATTATTACAGCGTTAAATCTCCATTTAATTCCATTTTTATTGGAAATATGCGGCATGCGTCTTATAGGAAACGGGTTAATATTTACTTTCAGCTTTTATATCAACTTACAAAACAGACTGAGCGCAATGATTTTATTTATGCTTTCGGATTTGACTTAATGTTGGTCTGTTTGTTTTTCAAGACAATTTCTGGCAAAAGAATTAAAGTAATTTATGAAGTACCCGATATCAGGGAGCTATTTTTTTCAAAATCGATTCGAGGAAAATTAATCAGGGTGATTGAAAAAATTGCTATCCCGAAAATCAATTTACTCGTTGCCACATCTCCGAATTTCATTTCAGAATACTACATCGAATTTCGTAAAATCTCTGTCCCGGACTTTTTGATTATTGAAAATAAAATCCATCTAACAGAAATTGAAAAATCTCTTGGTTTACCAGTTTCAATCATTCCTGATCATACTAGAAAAATAAGAATTGGTTACTTCGGTGTTTTAAGATGTCCGGCTTCTCTCGATTGTTTGATCAAACTTTCCAGAAATGGACGCTTTGAAGTTATTCTGCAAGGGATATTTATGCCTTTGACAAAACATTATGAAAAAGTTATTCAGGACGAAAAGCATATTCACTATCTCGGTACTTATCAGTCTCCAAAAGATCTCAATCTGATTTATTCCAAAGTCGACATTGTCTGGGCCGTTTATCCTTTTTCTAAAAATTTAATTGGAAATCATCTGTTTGCAAGAACTAATAGATTTTATGAATGTCTGTTTTTTAAAAAGCCATTTATAGTCCAAAAAGGTACAGCAGATGCTAAAAAGGTAGTTTTACTAGGAAATATTGCTCTGGAAATTAATCTGGAAAATGAGGACAAGGTTGTTGAATTTCTTGCTGCCCATATTAACCCTCAGAACCTTGTTTCAATGAAAAAGCAACTGCATTTGGTTCCGGAAAAACATTACCAAATCACCAACGAATATAAAGATCTGGGAAAGTGGTTACAGCTAAACAGATAGTATCCGGAAAGATCAATAATTATATTATCACTCCTGTGATTTTATTTTTATTTCTGAATATCGGCAATTATTCCTTTTTCAAATATTCCTTGCAAGGCACTGAAAATTCGTCCAGTTTCCTGAATCTTATTTCCGGTCTCCGATTTTTTCTTCCGGTCTGGATTGTGTTATATTCCTTTGGATTAAGTTTGAAACTTACCTCAAAAATTTTAACGGATAATTTTGATATAGTTGCTTTAGCTGCCAGCTGGTTGCTTTCGTGTCTTCTGAGTATGGATACTTCCAGTTATTTGATATATGGCATCTGGACGTTGTTTTCACTTCTAAGCATTTTATTATTAGTCTCCTATACCGCTGTCATCTCTACAACTTTTTCAGAATTTTCATTAAATATTTCGCAGGTACTCTGGAAAGGAAACTTTATTATACTGGTTCTTGATCTCATCAGTTTGCTACTATCAAAAACAAAAGGCGGGATGCTCAATATATTTTTTGCATCCAATACTTTTTGGGCATATCCGACTATGATCATGGGAATTCTGGCACTGATTAAAATGCGATTTACTTCCCCCAGCTTCTCAAAAAAGCTTTATTATGCCGCTATCTTTATTATTTCACTTACTTCCGTTTATTTCTCCGCCCGTAGAAGTCCGCTTTTTTGTTTAGTACTTACGTTGCCTTTGTTATACCTGCCATTAAAACTCCGACAGATTTTTCTATTAATTCTCTTTTCCCTAACCACTTACTCATTTACAGATTCCACCACAGGTAAGGATTTTCTAAACTCCCTTCCGGATTCCTATATGAAATACCGGATTGAAAGAATGTTTGGTCTGGTGCATGGACGGGAAGAAACGTCTTATTCTGAAAGACAAAAGATATGGAATATCTATCTTGATGCATTTTATCAAAAACCGGTAACAGGAGAAGGTTTAGCCGCTGTGAACCGGATTACAGTCACGACAAAAAACAAAACGGACAGACTCTCCGCACATAATACTTTTATTGGATTATTAGCCGAAACAGGATTATCCGGATCCTTACTTTTGTTTGTAGTTATACTAAGAAGTGTATTAATGGCAGGAAGAATAAGGAATGCAACATGGACAAAAATCTATTTAATACTTTTTATTCCAACCTTATTGATAAACTGGGTGGAATATAATCTTATTCCAGGCCAGATATTTTTTCTCTACACTATAATCGTTTGGCTTTTGCCGCGAGGTCTGCAATATCTCAAAATATAATTTTCCAATACCCCCTAAAAAAACAAAGACATGAAAAAATTTTCATGCCCTGTTTCACACTATACACACACTATATTTTTAATACTTTTATATCTCTTTGGGATTAATCGAATCAGCTTTCAGATGCACAAAATAACACATTAATGTTATCAGAAAAAAATTTCGATTATGATTTTATTTATATTACCCTTAAAACAATCTCTTTTTTCAATAAAAGCAAAATCTAAAACGAAAATACTTTATTACAGACAAAAAATATATTCTTATTCATAAGGTGTGGTTACTATGATATAACTAACTCACTACCTTATCATGACATCAATTTTAACGAAAGCCGCATTAATCAGTTTGTTAACACTTACCCAGCTTGAAGTCGTGCTTGGAATAGAAAACATCATTTTTGTAACAATAGTTGCAGGAAAATTCCCCATATTCCAACGAAAAAGAGCACAAAACTATATTTTACGTATCGCGTTATTCCCAGAATCGCATTATTTTTTGCAATTTCCTGGGTTATTGGATTGAAAGAAGATTTGGAGCCAATCTTTGGTCATGGTTTCACCGGTCGTGATGTAATTTTATTGGGAGAAGAATTATTTCTTCTTTACAGTACAACAAAGGAAATACATCACAAGCTTGAAGTTGAAACTGAAACTATTCCTTTTTCCGACAAACAGATTTCCGGAAAAGCAGGTTTATTCTTTGGAAATGCATTATCCAGATCGCGCTTTAAAATATAATTTTTCTTTTGATTCTGTTTTAACCGCGGTTGGTCTGGTAAAAGAAATTCCGATAATGATACTTGCAGTAATAGCTTCCACTTTTATTATGATCGGTTTTGTTGCTAAAATTGGTGATTTTGTAAATAATCATCCATCAATTAAAATTTTAGCGCTCTCTTTTTTGTTAACGATTGGAACCTTGCTGGTGGCAGAAGCATTTCATTACGAAATCCCCAAAGGTTACGCTTATTTCGCCATGGCATTTTCGTTTATTGTTGAGTTACTTAATATGAAACTTGGTAAAATGCGAAAAATCCTGTAAAGCTGCATGAGCGGATTGAATAATTGCTCTGGAAAATTTATTGATTCCAGGAGTAAATCTTATAAATTTAAATTGATAATCTTAAAAATGCGCATAAATCCCGAAACGGTTGACAGGATAAAACAATCCGCTGACATTGTGGAAGTGGTTGGGGATTTTGTGGCTTTAAAGAAAAAAGGAGCAAACTATTCCGCCTGTTGCCCTTTTCATAATGAAAAATCGCCGTCATTTAATGTCAATCCGGTCCGCCAGATTTTTAAATGTTTTGGATGTGGAGCTGCTGGTGACGCGATAAAGTTTGTGATGGATATTGATGGTATCGGATATGGCGAAGCCCTGAGATACCTTGCCAATAAATATCAGATTGAAATTCAGGAAGAGGAAGTTACAGATGAAGAAGCACTGCGCCAGAACGCGCGTGAAAGTCTCTACATTATATTAAATTTTGCAAAAAACTTCTATCTCCAACAACTTCACAATACAGACGAAGGACAATCAATTGGTCTGAGTTATTTTCGGGAACGTGGATTTACGAATGATATTCAAAAGAAATTTGAGCTTGGATATAGTCCCGATACCTGGGATGCTTTTACAAAAGAAGCTTTAAATAAAGGATATACTGCCGATATTCTTGAAAAAGCAGGATTGCTTATTCATAAAGAAGGCAGCCAGACGGCAGGATATGACCGTTTCAGAGGTCGCGTTATTTTCCCGATTCATAATGTAGCCGGGAAAGTAATTGCTTTTGGAGCGAGAATTCTGAAAACAGATAAATCCGGAAAAGGAGCATCACAGCCCAAATATCTCAATTCCCCGGAGACCGAAGTTTATCACAAAAGTGATATTCTTTACGGAATTTTTCAGGCAAAAAATGCCATCAGACAACAGGAAGCCTGTTATTTGGTTGAAGGTTATACAGATGTTGTATCGCTTCATCAAGCTGGAATTGAAAATGTTGTGGCTTCTTCCGGAACATCACTTACCATTGAGCAGATCCGTTTAATTGGCAGATTTACACCCAATATTACTATTTTGTATGATGGTGATGTGGCCGGTATAAAAGCTGCTTTACGTGGACTTGATCTGGTTTTGGAAGAGGGTTTGAATGTCAGTATCGTACTTTTTCCTGATGGAGAAGATCCGGATAGTTACGTTCGACGGGTTGGCGCGGAAGCTTTCAAAGAATATTTAAAAAAGGCTTCGAAAGATTTTATAACTTTTAAAACCGAAACATTATTACAGGATGCAGGAAATGATCCATTCAGGCTCGCTGCTTTAATTGGTGAAGTTGTAAACAGCATTATAAAAATCCCGGATGCGATCAAGCGCCAGGTATTTTTTCATCGCACATCAGAAATGATGAAAGTCGATGAGCAAATGCTTATTTCGGAAGGGAATAAATTACTCAGGAAACTTCACACGCAGCCAAAACCTCAGGAACGAGGTAATCGTCCTGCAATACCGCAAGGTCCTCAGGATATTCCATTTTCTGATGACGGACCACCACCAGATTTCTTTGAATCGGAATCATCTGGTCCGGCTTCAACAGAAGTGGAAGAATCAAGTCAGCGGACAAAACTTTATTATCAGGAGGAAGCGTTTATACGTCTTTTGATTCTATACGGAGCCCATGAGCTTGAACCAACCATTTCTGTTTGTGCATATGTCCTGGGAGAAATTCAGGGAATTGATTTTAAAGATCCTGTTTTTCACCACCTTTTGACTCTTTTCCGTGAAAATCATAGTCGCGATGTTGTTTTGCAAACAGATTATTTTCAGAATCATCATGAAGCAGAAGTCCGAAATCTGACGATTGGCTGGCTTACAAACAAATATGAACTGAGTACGCTGTGGACGGAAAAATTTGAGATTTATGTGCCGTCAGAACTTGATATGCTGGATAAAAGCAGTTTCATCAATATTCTTCGTCTGAAAAAAGCTTTTATTGAAGAAAAGATGAAAATCTGTATGGAACAATTAAAGAAAGCAAAAACCGAAGATGAAGAAAATGAACTGATGAATGAGTACATTTTTTATAAAGGAATCAGTATGGCCGCGGCGAAAGAATTAGGAAGTGTAATTGGATAATATTCGTTTGAAAAAACGCTTTTACAATCCACAAAAAAGGCCGATCCAAGAGGATCGGCCCATATATATTACTAAATATTAGTCAATTATACATTGTGGTTTACAACACTTCTAACTTTTTCGTTAACGTTATCCGCTACCGAACCAGCTTTGTCTTTTGCCACATTAACATTTTTAAAGAACCCTTCTTTCAATTTGTCAGCTAAGATTGAAAGTTCTTCAAGGCTCTTTTCATATGTATCCTTAGCTGTTCCTCCGATATCACCCGCTTTGCTTTTTACAGTATCGCCTAAATCATATGCTTTACTTTTAATCAGCTTACGCGTATCTTTCCCTTTCTTTGGGGCAACTAACAAACCAATTGCAACACCTGTAACCAAAGCGCTTAGCGTTCCTATTAGAAATTTCTGATTCTTGTTCATAACAAATTTTTATTTGTGTGATGTAAAATACATAGTTAACTAAATTTACTCAAATACCGTGCCAAAAAGACTATCCAACCTCCTGTTAAACCATTATTTTGCAATTTTCCTGATAATTCTATCAGCTACATGCCTGAGTTCTACAAATACATATGCGCAATGGGATATATTAAAAATAAAAACGGTGGTCAATATGCGTGGAGTGCATGCTGTTACTCCAACGACTTGCTGGATCGGAGGATCATCCGGAACTGTTTTACGCACCGTTAATGGCGGAAAAAGCTGGTCTGTCATGAAAGTTCCTGGTGGTGATTCATTGGATTTCCGTGATATACATGCATTTGGCCGTGAAACCGCAGTTGCCATGAGTGCCGGATTAGCGGAAACCGGAAGAGCCAGGATATACCGCACAGAAGATGGCGGAGAAACCTGGAATCTTGTGTACCAATCTACACAAACCGGGGTATTTTTGGATGGTATTGATTTCTGGAATAAAAACCAGGGAATATGCCTTGGCGATCCTTTAAACGGCAGATTATTTATATTGACAACAGAAGACGGAGGAAAAACCTGGCAGGAATTACCACTGGAAAACCGTCCCGAAGGGCAACCCGGCGAAGCATCATTTGCAGCAAGCGGAACTTCTATTTTGGCAGTTGGAAAAGATAAAGTTTTTATAGGAACCGGCGGAGGTAAAATGGCTCGTGTTTTCCGTTCCGAAGATTTCGGTCGGCACTGGAAAGTAGCCGAAACACCAATGCCGGCTGGTCCGACAAGTGGAATTTTCGGTTTGCATTTCTGGTCTAAAAAGGATGGAATCGCAGTAGGTGGAGATTACAAAAATATTTCTGACACAACCAGAAATGTTCTGCTTACTGACGATGGCGGAGAGACCTGGAAATATGGCACCAGCACCAAACCTCTTGGACTAAAAGAAGCTGTCGCAATTTATCACAAACACTACTCAACCTGGAACGGCGATACACAGATCCGCTCAGACGATGTTGCTTTGGTGGCCGTTGGCCCATCAGGAAGCAGCTCTTCTGTAAACCAGGGAAAAACGTGGATACCCGTTGGCACTGAACCTTTTCATGCGGTCAGCTTCGCTGGAAATGTAGGTTATGCGGTTGGAGGAAAAGGATTGATTGGAAAAATAGAGAAAATTTCGAGGAAGAAAAAGAAGAGGAGATTGGTGTTTGCGGAGTGAGAAACTGACAGAAAATATTGTCAACGATTCTTTTCAAACCCAAAATTTAGTAATTTGATGAAAACATTCAGAAAAACTATGTATACTTCAATCAGCGGAATTTTTGAAAATGGCGTTTTAACACTCAGCGAAACTCCTCCAACTAAAAATAAATCTAAGGTTGTTGTTCTTTTTCTAGAAGAAATTGAAACGACTGAAAAACAAAAACGTCAACCGGGTGGGCTTAATCGCTTACAACATCTGGCAGGGAAACCTATGTCAACTCCCAATGATTTTGATGAACCATTGGATGAAATGAAAGATTATATGTAATGAATTATTTTATTGACACACAAATACTTATTTGGTTTCAACTTGACGATAAAAGATTGAGTAATGAAATTTTAAGCATATTAACAGACGTAGATAATTTTATTTATGTTAGTATGGTAAGTATTTATGAAATTGCTATTAAGCAGAAAAACTAATAAGTTATCAGAATTTCCAGCATCAATAGAAGACATAATTTCAGTAGTTAATCAGAATGGTTTTAAAATATTGTCAATTACGGAAAAACATATTTCTAATTATGGTCAAATTCCATTATTAGAAATACATAAAGACCCTTTTGACCGACTTATTCTTTCCACCGCTTTAACAGAAAATATAACTATCATTTCAGCTGACGATAAATTCAAATTGTACACATCACAAATTGAACTTATCACCGCTTGATTTAAAACATTAATCAAATCCTGTCAATCAACTCCTTTACCTTTCTCACTTCCCGTCCCATCAAATGATCAGCAATTGCCGCCGCATGATCACGGCCATTTTCAATAAATATCTTCTCCGTAAACACGCCAGCCATTACCGTTCCGCACAAGTACAGGCCCGGAATATTTGTTTCAAATGTTTCAGGATCAAAAGTTGGCACTTTGGTTTGCGGGTCAAGGACGATTCCACATCGGAATAGTAAATGCTCGTCCGGAAGATAACCTACCAGCAGAAATACAAAATCAGCCGGCAGCCATTCCAATTCACCGGTTTCTATATTTTCAATCTGGATTCTTCCGGGTTCAATCGCCTTGGTAATGCTATTAAAACGTGTATGAATTTTACCTTCCTTCACACGGTTTTTCACATCCGGAACCAACCAGTATTTAACTTTAGTACGGAAATCAGCTTCTTTATGTACAATCGTGACGTGTGCATCGTGACGATATAATTCCAAAGCCGCCTCTACCGAAGAATTGGAACCGCCAACTAAAACCACATTGGTATAGGAATATTTAAATGGTTCATCATAATAATGAGAAACATGCGGCAAATTTTCACCTGGGACATTTAGCTTGCGAGGCACATCAAAATATCCAGTCGCCAGCACGACAGTTTTTGATTGAAAAATCTGACCGTCATTTGCATAAACAAGAAATGTTCCGTCAGCTTGTTTTTCCGTACGATCAACATCCACAAAAAGCTTGAAATTAAGATTGTAATATCCCGCCACTTTACGATAATACTGCAATGCTTCGTTTCTGTTCGCTTTTACTTCCGAGATTGCAAAAGGAATCCCTCCTATTTCTATATTTTCAGCCGTTGAAAAAAAACGCATCCGACGCGGATAATTGCGGATGGATTCTGTGATATTTCCCTTTTCAAGAATTAAATGATCAAGACCATTTTTGGTAGCTTCAATTGCCATGGCAAGTCCGCATGGGCCTCCGCCGATAATGATAACGTCGTGAATATGCATGAGTCTGGTTTCGAAATCTTGGTTGGAATTGCTGTCAGCCTTTGACTTCCGGCATTCAGTAGTAAATTTAAAAAGATTACGGCCAAAACGTTTTATCTGACCACTTTCTTAAATCCTTATAATAGTTCTAACTCTTTATTTAAACGATTGGTTTCTGAACTTTGTAAATTTGCAGACTGTTAAAAGTACCTGTTACAATTATTATTTTTTCAATTGACAAACACGAAACAAAATTTCTCAAAATGCCTCAACGATTGGGGGAAACGGAAAATTCCGTTTGTCTTTCTTATTGACTTTTTGTTGGAAAAACCTGTTGCCTGGCGTTTGGATGAGGTTGATTCGTCAGAAACCTTATTTGATTTTAATGGATTTACCAATTATTCAGAGAATAAAAGAAATGGATTTTTGCCCGATTTTCATTTCACAAAAAACCCAATTTCATTTGATGAATATCAAGCGAAATTCAATCATGTAGTCAACAATCTTAAAGCGGGAAATTCCTTTTTAGTGAATCTTTCGGTTCCAACACAAATTGAAACAAATCTTGGACTAAAAGATATTTTTCAATACAGTAAAGCACCTTACAGATTTTGGTTAAAAGATCAGTTTGTCTGTTTTTCACCTGAAATTTTTATCAAAATAAAAGAAAAGAAAATTTCATCCTTTCCAATGAAAGGCACAATCGACGCTTCTTTTCCTGACGCAGAAAACGTCATTTTATCTAACCCAAAAGAAGCTGCGGAACATGCCACGATTGTTGATCTGATCAGAAATGATATCAGTATGGTTGCCGATAAAGTCTGGCTTGAACGTTATCGTTATATTGAACAAATTGAAACAAACCAGAAGACACTTTTACAGGTAAGCTCCGAAATTGCAGGAATTTTGCCCGACGAATTCGATGGTGAATTTGGAAATTTATTACTGAAACTGCTTCCCGCCGGCTCCATCAGCGGCGCACCAAAACCCAGCACTTTGAAAATCATTAAAGATGCAGAAGGTTATAATCGTGGTTATTACACAGGCGTCATGGGTTATTTCGATGGTGAAAACTTTGAAAGTGCCGTGATGATCCGGTATATCGAAAATCAAAACGGAAAACTTGTTTTCAAAAGCGGAGGCGGAATCACGGCCAAAAGTGATGCAAATAGTGAATACCAGGAATTAATCGATAAAGTTTATTTACCATTTGCCCATGTCCCTTCCATTGTGCTTTGAAACGATTTGTGTCAAAAATCGTCAGCTGGTCAATTTATCTTATCATGAAGCGCGTCTGAATAAAACCAGAACGGAATTATTTGGTTTTACGGATTCATGGAATTTAGCGGAATTGATCTCAGTTCCTGATAACATTACTGATGGATATTATAAATGCAGATTAGCTTATTCGGAAAAAATAGATAACATAAAATGGGAGCCATATAATTTTCGGACAATCACAAAAATTCGGCCCGTGTATGATGATACAATTGATTATTCATTCAAATACGATGATCGAACCTCGTTGAATAATCTTTATGAAAAGCGCGGCGATGCAGAAGAAATTCTGATCATCAAAAACGGAATGGTTACAGATACATTATATTGTAATGTTGCTTTCCAAAAAGATGGACAATGGTTCACACCTGATTCGCCACTTTTACCAGGTACGCAAAGAGCATTTCTTTTAGATTCCGGTATTATTGAAGAAGCCCGAATCTCAGAAAACGACATTTCTGATTACAGTCATATTAAATTATTTAATGCGATGATTAGTTGGGAAAATACGACTGTTCTGGAAGTAGAGGTCATTCAATAAAACTTTAAAAGAAATAGTTCTGTTGAATTCAAAGATGTAAATTTGATTACCAGTAAACTGGTGAAATAGTCTGATTCATTATAATATTTAGTCCTATGAATATTCTAGTAAATACACGGAATGAGCAGGAAGAAAAAGTTATTCTGGCTTTTTTGGATAGTCTGGCTATTGAATATAAGACGGAGTTTGAGGAAGACGAACAAATTTCTAAAAACTTTATACATGAATATAATCGATCGCTGGACAAGGCGGATTCTGAAATTGAGAATGGAAATTTTGTTCATCAAAATGATGTAGAGGCATTTTTCGACAAAAGACGCCAATCTATTTAATGAAAATCAAGTGGAATAAGTCGGCGATTAAGCAATTACTTGACATCATTCAATTTATTGAAGAAAACGAGTTTCAGGAATATGCGGAAAAAGTTGAAAAAGAAATTTTAAACAGAATTCGATCTTTACCGGAAACTTTTCATTATCAATCCTTAGATCGATATAAAATCGATAATGATGGCAGCTTCCGCGCATTTGAATTTGAAAGATATCGCATTTCATTCCGGGTTAAAACAACAGAAATCAGAATTCTACATATTCGTCATACAAGCAGGTTGCCCAAAAGACACTAATAAACAGATTGAAGATTAGTAGCTGGTTCCAGTACTTCATAGCTCCAAGTTATTATTTTGTATATTTGAATTTATAAAAGGAATCACTATGAAAACCAAGTTAAATTCTAACAAAACTAGTTTGTTTAAAACACATACTTCACATTCTCCTGAGGAAATCCTGGCTTCCGGAGGTGCTGAATCTGCCGAACCATTTACATCAGAGGAATGGGAAAAATTAATGGCTCAGCTTGATGCCACCAAGTAATGAATCTTCTATTTGATACAAATATAATTCTTGCCGTTATAAGAGCTTCTGACGGATACGGTATAATCAGCTTTCTTAATCCAGAGAACTTACCACTATATGTTTCCGTTGTTTCAGAAGCAGAAATTAAATCCATAGCGTTGCAAAATAATTGGGGAAGCAAAAGAAGGGATTTGCTTGATATCTTTTTAGACCAGGTCAATATTGTTGATGTCAGTAATTTTAATGTTGATATTTACACTAAAATTGATGCTTATTCGCAAATAGCTAATCCTGCATTTAAAACTTATCTTTTTGCCACACCGAGAAATATGGGAAAAAATGATCTCTGGATTGCATCCCTTGCTGCACTCCTGGGACTTCAATTGATTACAACTGATTCTGACTTCGACCAATTGAACAATGTCTTTTTTGATGTTAGAAAGATAGATCAGAAGGATCTTTTGCCCTATTTTAAAAGTAAATAAAACAGATTTTGCCAATGACCTCCCTTTTTGAGGACGAAATTACCTTATTCGCCGATTTAATTCTTCCGGTTCCTGTTCCGAGGCTCTTCACTTACAGAGTTCCGCGAACGATGGCTGAGATGATTAAGGTAGGTGCCCGGGTGATTGTACAATTTGGGAAAAACCGGGTTATCACAGCCGTTGTTGCCAACATTCATTCCAATCCTCCGGCTCAGTATCAGGCTAAATATATTCTCGAATTACTTGATGATGAGCCGATTATCACAACCAAGCAACTCGAACTTTTCAACTGGGTTTCAGAATATTATCTGTGTAATATCGGTGAGGTATTAAATGTGGCACTTCCGGCCGGATTGAAAATTACAAGTCAGTCAAGAATTCAGCATAATCCTGAATTTGATTATGAAGAATTGCTGACAGATCAGGAACGGTTTATTCTTGATGAAATAAAAAAACATGCGACACTTTCTTATGAAGAAGTGGCCAGATTGGTCAATCAGACAAATATTACAGCTGTAATAAAATCATTGGTTGGGAAACGTGCTATCATTCTTTTTGAAGAAGTTAAAGAAAAATATAAGCCAAAAGTTGTCAAGAAAATACGTTTGACTTCCGCCTTTGTATCTGAAAAATCCTTGGTTGAATTAACCGCTTCCCTTGATAAAATCCCGAAACAGCAGGATATTTTGATGCGGTATTTAAGCCACGTTCCGGTTTATAATCATGCTGATCTGAATCAAAAAGGATTGGATAAATCAATCTTTTCACAAGACGACGGCTTATCAGATTCTGCTTTGCAAACCCTGATTAAAAAAGGAGTTTTTGAACAGTTTGATATTATCGTTTCCCGCTTTGCTGATATTCCGCTTGGTCCGCCGGCAATTGTTAATTTGACAGAATCCCAGCAAACCGCCTTCAAGGAAATTCACGAAGCTTTTTCTGAAAAGGAAGTTGTGCTTTTGCATGGAATTACGGGAAGTGGAAAAACAGAAGTTTATATTGAACTGATCAAACAGGCAATGGAAAGCGGATCGCAGGTTTTATTTCTGCTGCCTGAAATTGCTTTAACAACACAAATCGTAGTCCGTTTACGAAAAGTTTTCGGTGATGCGATGGGAATTTATCATTCCAAATTTTCCGATAATGAACGCGTTGAAGTCTGGAAAGGGATTCTGGATGGGAAATTCCAGTTTGTAGTTGGCGTTCGTTCCGCAATATTTTTGCCTTTTGATAATCTCGGGCTGATTATTGTGGATGAAGAACACGAAACTTCCTACAAACAACATGACCCGGCTCCACGCTATCATGCTCGTGACGTAGCCGTGATTATGGCTTATATGCACAAAGCAAAAACATTACTGGGTTCTGCAACGCCTTCACTGGAAAGTTATTATCACGCCAGAAGCGGCCGTTACGGTTTGGTTGAAATAACACAACGATTTGGTAATGCAGCTTTGCCTACTTTTGTTTTAATTGACACAAAAAAAGAAAAAAAGCAGAAAACGATGAAAAATGAATTTTCATCAGTTTTGCTCCAACATCTTGAATCAAATTTAAATAATAAAGAACAAACGATTTTATTCCAGAATCGCCGCGGTTATTCTCCCTACATGCAGTGTGAAGAATGCAGCTGGATTTCCGAATGTGCCAATTGTGATGTAAGTCTTACATACCACATGAAAGCTCGGGAACTTCGATGCCATTATTGCGGACATAAGGAAGAAGTACCAAGGACTTGTCCTGCCTGCGGTTCAACCCGGGTGAAAACAATCGGATACGGGACTGAAAAAATTGAAGAAGAGCTGCATTTGCTTTTACCAGCCGCCAGGGTTCAGAGAATGGATTTTGATACGACGCGTGCAAAAAATGCATATCAGCAGATTATCCAGGAATTTGAAGAAGGAGGAACGGATATTTTGGTTGGTACCCAGATGGTTAGCAAAGGTCTGGATTTTGACAATGTGAGTATGGTGGGCATTTTTGATGCAGACAGAATTATTCACTTTCCGGAATTCAGGGCATCGGAACGTGCTTTTCAAATGCTTACGCAGGTAAGCGGAAGAGCCGGACGAAGAGCTGACAAACCGGGAAAAGTTTTAATCCAGACAGCAAATCCGGCTCAGAAAATACTGGAAAGAATTATTCAAAATGATTACACGGGCATGTATGATGCTGAGATTGTGGAGCGTGAGCAATACCATTATCCGCCATTTACCCGGTTGATCAAAATAACAATCAAGCATATCGACGAGGCAACTTCGAAACGTGCCGCAGTTGCTTTGGCAGAAAAATTAACGGCCAATTTAGGTCAAAGTCGCGTGCTCGGACCGGAGCCTCCGTTGGTTGAAAGAGTAAGAAATCAGTTTTTGTTCGACATTCTCATCAAACTTGAACGAGAAAAGATTAATTTTAAGGCGGCAAAGTCGTTTATACAAGAAAAAGTCATTGATATTCTAACCGATAAAACCATAAAAGGCGTCCACGTCGTCATTGATGTGGATTGTGTTTAGTAAATTCATATAATACTGCAATTAACTCTATGTCTTCCAAGAAAACCAAAATTGTTGCTACCGTAGGCCCAACATCAGAAACAAAAGAAATGCTTCATGCTTTGGCAGTTGCCGGCGTAAATGTTTTTCGTCTAAACTTTTCTCATGGTACGCATGCAGACCACCTGGCCAGGCTTAATACTATTCGTGAAATAAACGAAGAATTCGGATTGAACCTTGCCATTTTACAAGATTTGCAGGGACCAAAAATCCGTATCGGACTCGTAGCTGAAAAAGATGGTGTATTGATCGAGGCTGGAAATAAACTTATTCTTTCCAACACAGAGGTTTTAGGTACAGCTGAAAAAGTAAGTACTCCTTACGATGGCATGTACAACGACGTAAAAGTTGGTGACCGTGTTTTGATGGACGATGGTAAGCTTGAAGTTCTGGTAACAGGAATTGACGGAAGCGATGTAATCACCCAGGTTGTTTATGGAGGTTTGCTGAAATCTAAAAAAGGTGTTAACCTGCCAAATACACGTGTTTCAATGCCTTCGGTTACAACGAAAGATTACGAAGATCTTGATTTCGGACTGGAACATAACGTGGAATGGGTAGCACTTTCGTTTGTGCGTACTGCTTCTGAAATTGTTAAAGTAAAAGAATACATCGCAAACAAAGGAAAATTTGCCCGTTTGATCGCGAAAATTGAAAAACCTGAGGCTATTGCTAACATCGATGAAATCATCGAAGCAGCGGATGGTATCATGGTTGCCCGTGGAGATTTGGGGGTTGAATTGCCAGCAGAAGAAGTTCCGATGATCCAGAAAATGATCGTTGAAAAATGTAACAAAGCAGGGAAACCGGTAATTGTTGCAACTCAGATGCTTGAAAGTATGATCGAAAGTCCTCGCGCGACCCGTGCAGAACTTAATGACGTTGCAAATTCGGTATTGGATGGAGCTGATGCAGTAATGCTTAGCGCTGAAACAGCGTCAGGAAAATATCCTTTGCTTGCTGTTGAAAGCATGAGCCGTACGATCGAAAAAGTGGAAGAAAACACAAATGCTGTTTATTTCAAATATCACTCGCATGTTAACGAAAAACCGGGTATCGACAAACTGAATGATAACGTAGTAATGAGCGCATGCCGTCTGGCACGTGATACAAGTGCTGCTGCGATCATCGGTGTTACGCGTTCCGGATACACATCTTTCCGTCTTTCGCATCACCGTCCGAAAGCAAGCTTGTTGATCTTCACTTCTGACAAAGTTTTGATGAACACGTTGGCGCTTTATTGGGGAACAAAAGTGTTCTTCTACGATAAAGATCAGGGTGTTTCAACAGATGATTTAATTGAAGACATCAAACTTTTCCTTATCGAAAAAGGTGAATTGAAAAAAGGTGATGTCTTTATTAATACATTGAGCATGCCGGTTTCAAAACAGCGTAAAACTAACGCAGTTAAATTGAGCGTGGTAGAATAAGCTTAAATTTGACATTTATATTAGGCAGCGGAATTCGATTCCGCTGCTTTTTTGTTTTAAGCTGAAATTAAATGACCGAAAAGCAAGCTGATAATCATAATTCGCTTATTACTAAGCATATCAAGGAATTGTCAAAGCATATTTTTATATTTGAATATTACTAGTGATGCGTTAACTTTTTAAAAATACTTATAACACGTTGTAAATAAATTAATTACGAACGTTCTTTGATTTTTTGATTTGATTTGCCCTTTAGCTTTGTGGCTTTTACACAAGGCTATGAATTCAGGAAAGTACGTTTTTGCTCAGCTTTTGCATTTTATTGACCATTATGAGTTTGAAAAATGTGTATCAAAGTACAATGGCGATTTCCGCACACGAGAATTCAATTGCTGGAACCAATTTATTCAACTGTTTTTTGGTCAATTGACTTCTCGTAATTCCTTACGTGACATCTGCACTTGCCTGAAAGCACATAAAAACAAACTTTATCACCTTGGAATCAGAAGCCACGTTAATCAGTCCACACTTTCACGTGCAAATGAGAGCAGAGACTGGAGAATATATGCCGACTTCGGGCAGTACCTTATAGACTTGGTCAGACCCTTGTATGCTATAAATCCAGTTCCCAATGTCAGTGTTCGAAATGAGGTGTTTGCACTGGATTCAACAACGATTTCCCTAAGCCTGAAACTGTTCACCTGGGCGCCAGGAAAGTATTCACGGGGAGCCATAAAAATACATACACTTTTGGATCTGAGAGGAAATATCCCATCCTTTATCCTTGTTACCGACGGCAAATACCATGATAGTAATATACTTGACGAGCTGTTAGTATCACCAGGAGCGATCTATATCATGGATAAAGCTTACATCGATTTTGCAGCCTTATACGATATGAATGAGTCCGGAGCCTTTTTTATCTCAAGAGCAAAGAGCACAATGGATTACACGGTCATAGAAAGCAATTTCAACATTGATCCTACGTCAGGGCTCAGGAGTGATAAAACCATCATACTCAATGGATATAAGTCCAGCAAACTATATCCCGAACCGCTACGGCTGGTAGAATATTACGATGATGAAAAAGAAATTCTTCTGTCTTTCCTGTCAAACAACGATATGCTTTCTGCGCTCGAAATAGCAAAACTTTACAAAAAAAGATGGCAAATAGAGATTTTTTTTAAGTGGGTCAAACAAAACCTGACTATCAAAACGCTCTGGGGACATTCCGAAAATGCAGTCAATATCCACATATGGGTTGCTATAAGCACTTATTTAATAGTAGCTTATCTCAAACATACCTTGAAAAGCAATCTCTCTATATATGAGATCATGCAAATATTGGGCATATCTGCTTTCGACAAAACTCCATTAAAAGAGCTTCTTACTGAATGTCAAATCAATCAAAATGTCAATGAACAATGGAACCTATTTGATGAATAAAACTTAACGCATCAGTACTATTTGAATATAGCAAATCGAATGACTATGATAGCTTCACCAGGTCCGGGCAAAGTTTCCACAGAGATTTCTGCCAATGAAATACCCAGCGTTTTGATCCATGAAATAATTGACGGTAAACCTTTATACAGAAAGGGATACCGTGAGGTTTTGGCCAAAACGAAAAAGATCGAAGATATCATGGGTTCGAGTTCATTACAGTTTTTTATCATTGATTATATTTTGGGTATTCTTTATTCTGAAATCAACAGAACAAAATATCTTATCGCAACTAACGAAGCAGGAATGCATCTGGACAGAAGAAATAATCTTGCAGGCGATATTCTTATTTTCGATAAAAATGTTTTGACAATTGATAAAATCAACAAGCATTACTCCAATGTTCCGCCGAAGATTTCTATTGAAATCGATTTGGATATTGAACTGGAAGAATTTACAGAAATGGGTTACATTACTATAAAGACAAAAAAGCTGTTGGAATTTGGTGCAGAAAAAGTAATCTGGTTTTTGACAGAATCGAAAAAGGTAATGATTGCTACGGTCGAGGGTGAATGGGAGACATTTGACTGGAATAGAGATGTTGAAATTTTGGATGGGATTGTCTGTCATGTAGGCGAATATCTTGCGAATGAAGGTTCACAATTTGCATAAAAAATAAGTATTATGATAGCTTCAATCGGACCTGACAGTGTTTTGACAAAAAATTCTGATACAGAAATACCCAGCGTTTTGATCCATGAAATAATTGACGGCAAACCTTTATACAGAAAAGGTTACCGTGAGGTTTTGGCCAAAACGAAAAATGTTGAAGACATTATGGGTTCGAGTTCATTACAGGCTTTTTTGATTACTTATCTAACAATCTGGATTGGAAAACAAATTGATGACAGCAAATACACGATACTCACCAATGAAGCCGGATTGCATATCGATAAAGGAAACAATCTTGCAGGAGACTTATTAATTTTTGATAATCAGGTTTTTGGAATAGAAAAAATTAATAAAAAGTATGCTGATGTTGCTCCAAAAATTTCGATTGAAGTAGATATTGATATTGCACTGGAAGGAGAATTTTCACAGAATGCCTACATTTCAATAAAGACAAAAAAACTGTTAGAATTCGGAGCAGAAAAAGTAATATGGTTTTTGACAGAATCTAAAAAAGTAATGATTGCAACGGCTGATACGGATTGGCAGATTTATAACTGGAATTATGATGTAGAAATTCTGGATGGAATTACTTGTAATGTTGGAGAATATTTGAAAGAAAAAGGCTCTGAATTTGCTTGAAACGAAAATTTTACAAAAAACTGAACGACTTGAACATTCTGGTCGTTTTTTTTATTTTAAATAATAACTAATAAAATAGTTGTAAAACTAATTAGATAGTCTTACATTTGAATACCCACTATTAAATAACAATATCATAAAAATTGAAAACATGGAAGTAAGAACATTAACACGGGCGGAAGAAGAAATCATGCGAATACTCTGGCAACTAAAAAAGGCCTTTGTAAAAGATATACTTGCAGAAATGCCCGAACCAAAACCTGCTTATAATACAGTTTCAACTATTATCAGGATTTTGGAAAAGAAGGAAGTTGTTGGTTATACGGCTTATGGAAAAACCCATGAATATTTTCCATTGATTACCGAAGAAGAATATAAACGCCATGAAATGCAGCAGCTTATGGTTAATTATTTTGATAATTCTTTGCCAAATCTTGTGTCCTTTTTTGTGAAAGACAACGATTTAAAGACAAATGATCTGGACGAAATCATGAAACTGATCAACGATCACAAAAGCGAATCTTAAACAATCAATCATCCGTTAGCCATGGAAATTTTGATTTATGTTGCCAAAGTAAGCTTATACTGGACCCTCTTCTATATTTGTTACCGGTTGTTGCTTAGTAAACAAACGTTCTTTATCTGGAACCGAATTTATCTGATCAGTTCTTTATTGTTATCGTTTGCACTTCCTTTTATAATTTATCCTGAGTCGGCACCGGTAATTTCTCTTAATTATTCCGTTGCCAATCCAAATTTTACAATCACAGCAACCCGCGCGGAACAAACGCCAGTGATTACCTGGACGCATTTTTTATGGTTCGCTTATGCTTTGGGAGCCTTATTTATGGTTTACAAATTATTCGTCAACTTCCGCCATCTCAACCAGTTTTTAACAGACGGAGAGCTGATCGAACTGGAAGACTGCAAAATCGTTTTGATTAACTCCAACCGCGTCGGTTCGTTCTCATTTTTGAAATGGATCGTTGTAAACCGCAATGATTACGAAAATCACTTTGATCCCATTTTACGCCACGAAACGGTTCATATGCAGCAGTGGCACAGCATCGATATTTTGCTGGTAGAAATATTGAAAATTGTTTTCTGGTTCAACCCTGTACTTCTCCTTTATAAAAAATCATTACAGGAAGTTCATGAATTCCTGGCTGATTATGAGGCGCCTAACCGAGAGAATTATGCAACATTTTTGGTTTCTTATGCCTTAAATGCACCCATCGCTTCGCTTACGAATCATTTTTATAAACCATCTCAAATTAAAACCCGAATTCAGATGATATACAAAAACCGCAGTTCGAAATGGTTGCTAAGTACTTACGTCTTTGCAGCAGCCTTAATTACAACCGTGGCAATATTCGTTGCCGGATGTGAGCAAAAAGAAAAAAGTGAATCAGCAACAAGCGAAAAAGTTGAAGCCGATAAAAAGACAGAACCTTTAAAAAAGGAAGTTGAAGGCAAGCTGAAAGAACGAAATGTCTACACCGTAGTTGAAGAACAGCCAGAATTTCCGGGAGGAATATCGGCAATGTTTGGATTCCTGGCCAAGAATATAAAGTATCCGGAAGCAGCCGCAAAAGCTAATGTTGAAGGAAAAGTTTTCCTCTCTTTTGTGGTAACTGAAACTGGAGAAACAGAAGATATCGTGATCTTAAAAGGGGTTGGATATGGCTGTGATGCAGAAGCGATCAGGGTTTTGAAGCTTTTCCCAAAATGGAAACCAGGAAAACAGAACGGCGTTCCGGTCAATGTAAAATATAATTTACCAATTAATTTTCAACTGGACGACGCAAAAAAAGCTGCGCTTATTGACAAAAAACAATCACAAAAACCGAAAGAATCTGAAAAGATACTTACGGCAGAAGCAGGTGGTGTTAAAGCAATTTCTCCAGAAATTAAGATTACAGCTCCTGCCATTGATCCAAATCCCCTTTTAGTAATTGACGGAAAAATTGCAGAAAATCAAAGTATTAAAGATCTTGATACAGACAAAATACAATCCATTAATGTCCTTAAAGGTCAAAAAGCAATAGCGGCATATGGAAAAAAAGGCAGCAACGGAGTAATTTCAATAATGACTAAAAAGATCTAAAATGGATTTATTGATCTACCTCGGGAAGGTTAATGTTTACTGGATTTTATTTTACGTTTGCTACTGGCTGCTATTCCGTAAACACACGTTTTTTGTTTGGAACCGGTTTTACCTACTCGGATCACTGATGATTTCCTTTGCATTGCCATTCATTCATTTCCCTGACAATGCAAGAGTAATTCCGACAGCAGTTTATGCCGTTTCGACAATTCCAGTTTACGTTTCCAGGCCGGAATCTACAAAAATAATTACGCACTGGACACAGTTCGTCTGGGCGATACAAATCATTGGATGCGGATTGATGTTGTTCAAATTATTGGAAGCATTTAAAAATCTCTTCAAACTGATAAATCAGGGCGAAACCATTCCGTTGGAAGATCACACGCTGGTTTTATTACCGCATAATGAAATCGGTTCTTTCTCTTTTTTAAAATGGCTGGTTGTAAATTTTACCGATTACGAGCTAAATTTTGACCCTATACTACGCCACGAATCGGTTCATATCCGTCAATTGCATAGTCTGGATATTCTCCTGATTGAAATACTAAAAGTCGGTTTCTGGTTTAATCCGGTACTATGGTTTTATAAAAAATCATTACAGGAAGTGCACGAATATCTGGCTGATGAAGAAGTGCCAAACCGTGAACAATATGCAAGATTTCTGGTTGCATATGCATTAAACGCGCCTATTGCCTCTCTGACCAATCATTTTTTCAATTCGTCTTTATTAAAAAGCCGTATTCAGATGATTTACAAAAACCGCAATTCACAATGGGCTTTGGGAAAATATCTGATGATTTTTCCGATCATCGGTATGGTGGTGATGTTGACAGCCGCGCGTGAAAGATTATTAACTGCCATAGAACGTAATAATTTTAAAGTACTATCAACCCGGGAAATCAGTGTAAGTGGTATTGTTAGTGATGAAAACGGACAGGCAATTGAATCTGCCAGCGTAATTGTAAAAGGTAAAACGGCTGGGACATTAACGGATATGTATGGTAAGTTTGAGATTTCAGACGTTTATATAAAGGACAGCCTGGTAATTTCTCACATTAATTATGAAACTATTATAGTTGATGTTAAAAACCCTGAACTGGATTTTATTATCCTGAAAAAGAAAGAGAATACGCTTGGCAAGATTGTCGTAACACCAGACCATTCAAATGAATCAGGCAGTAATTCTTCATCGGTACCTGTTTCAGGAAACACTGAAATGTCCGTAATAGAACAAATGCCACAGTTTCCCGGCGGAGAGACTGAACTTAGTCAATTCCTTTCAAAAAATGTTGTATATCCCTCAGAAGCAGCAAGTGAAGGTGTAGAAGGCGATGTCAAAGTCTCTTTTACGATCAATGACAAAGGATATATCAGAAATCCGAAAATCATTGAAAAAATGGGATATGGTCTGGATGAAGAAGCATTGAGAGTTGTATTGAAAATGCCTCGCTGGCAACCCGGCAAACAAGGCGGGCGGGCGATAGCGGTACAGTACAATTTGAATATTTCGTTCGCAATGAAGGCAGACAGGGAAAAATTTCCGGAGAATATTATAAGTACTGACAAAACTTCTGGTGCTACACAGAATTATCAGTCTGACAAGACAATTTCCGGTCAAAATATTGATTTGGGACTGAACCCCAAAAATTATTCAGCCGGTAAAATCACCAAGCAGGCGGCTAATATGGAAACGGCCATGTATGGTGTTGTTATGAATTTGGACAAGGGAAAGCCTAACTACAAATCAACTGGAAGTATTTTTCCAAAAGAGTATCATATTGCCGTGGATGGGAAAGTCAGCAAAGATCCTGATGTGTTGAAAAAAATCAATCCTGATGACATTCAATCCATATCAGTTTTTAAAAACGAATCCAGGCTTTACGTTAATAGTCCTAATGGCAAAAATGATATCATAATTATTACAAAAAAGAAAAAATAAGCGTCATGGAAACGTTGTTATATTTCGGAAAAGTGAATCTTTACTGGATTCTGTTTTATACCTGCTATTGGCTGCTTTTCCGAAAGCATACGTTTTTTGTCTGGAATCGCACCTATCTTGTTGGCTCACTACTCATCTCGTTTTTATTACCACTAATCAGTATTCCGGAAACGGAACAAACTGCGCCGACTGTATTTTATACCGTCAGCACTGTCGCCGCAGTTCCTTTATCCGCAACTAAATATACCGCGCCCGAAACTTTCGACCTGACCCAATGGATATGGCCATTTCTGGCTCTTGGATCGTTTTTCATGTTAAGGAAATTAATTAAAAGTTTTTGGCATCTCAATCAAATTATAGCACAAGGCGAGCAAATAAAATTATCAGAATACAATCTGATTTTACTGAGCGACAACAAAACCGGTTCATTTTCATTTCTGAAATGGCTTGTCTTAAACCGCTACGATTATGAAAATAATCCGGATCCGATTTTAAGACATGAAATGGTTCACATGCGTCAAATGCATAGTCTGGATATTTTACTGATTGAGATTATCAAAGTGATTTTCTGGTTTAATCCGGTGATCTGGTTTTACAAAACATCCTTACAGGAAGTCCATGAATATCTGGCAGACGAAGCGGCACCAAACCGTGATTATTATGCACGATTCCTTGTCTCCTATTCTCTTTCAGTCCCGGTAACATTACTTACCAATCATTTTTTCAATTCTTCAACACTTAAAAGCAGAATCAAAATGATCTATAAAAATCGTAATTCACGCTGGATATTAGGAAAATATCTGATGATAGTTCCCGTTTTGCTTTTTGCTTTGCTTTTGACAGCTGCAAGAGAAAAATTAACAGTAACCGAAGAAGTGCAAAATTTGCCAGCCAGCACTTTATATAATGAAAGTGAAATTACTGAAAACTCCGCCGTTGTTGAATCAATCCCGGCAATCGTAAAATCAGATACGGGAAAAGTTAAAGTAAATATCGAGGGTGATATTTTGCGGGAATCAGGTTTAGGAATTGCTGATGTTAATATTTTTGATCCGGAAAGGGATATTTCGGTTACCACTGATCCGCTGGGCCGTTTCAAAATGACAAATGTAGATGTTGGAGGAGTTTTGGTTGTAAGTCACGTCAGTTATATTCCACAAATCCTGGTTGTTGAAAAAGGGAAAACAAAGTATACACTGACATTTAAAAATGGACAAAACGAGTTAAAGGGACCAGAATTTACCGCTACTCAGGATGTTTCCAAAATCACCGAAGAGAGAAAAAAGAAGAAAGAAATCGCTGAATCATTATCCTCGGTTAAAGAGCAAAAACCACAATTTCCAGGCGGCGAAGAAGCCTTGGCAAAATATATAGAAAGCAATATCAGATATCCGGAAGAGGCAGTAGGTGTAAGTGCAGGCGGAATTGCGTTGGTTTCATTCACAATCAATAGCAACGGTGATGTACGCAAACCAAAGGTAGTTAAAGAAATCGGTTGGGGAATTGATGACGAAGCTGTTCGTTTGGTATTAAATATGCCAAGATGGGAACCTGCCCGGCAAAATGGCCATCCTGTTGCCATGGAATATATGCTTTCAATACGTTTCAATTTGAAACGTGAGGTTTCAGCCAAAGCAAGATACCAGGGAAATTATCCAGCTGATAATCAAAATAGCAAATATCACTACTTTAATTACAAAATGCCTGACACTCCGGTTTTGGCTAATCAGGATAATGTTTTAACAAAAGCATTTGATTTTTCTAATGATAAAAAGCCTGAGGTAAAGGTGCCGGCTATCCAATTAAGAATCTACAAACCTGCTGAAAAATAAGAGTAAAAAGATATTAAAAGAATACTGATTCGGATGGATTGTGAATAGTGCCCCGTGAAAATAATCACGGGGCATTTTCTTGTTAAAAGCCTGAAATCATTTTCAATTCAATATTTTTGCAGGCACTCTTAAACCAGTATTCCATGTCATTTCTTAAAGCCGCAATTATTGGCGGCGGCCATATTGCGGATCAAAATCATATTCCGGCACTAAAAAAATTATCCGATCAGGTTGAAATTGTTGCCGTTTGCGGTCGTGATATCAACAAAACCCGTTTAATGGCTGATCAGCATGCCATTCCAGGTGCTTTTGATAATATTGAAAACATGTTTTCAGAATATGATCTGGATCTTGTCATTAATTGCACACCCAATAATCTCCATTACGATTATACCATGCAGGCGCTCAAAAACGGCTGCCATGTATTATGTGAGAAGCCGCCCGCTATGACAGCCGCACAAGCGCGGGAAATGGCTGATCTGGCGAAGGAAAAGGGAAAAGTGCTAGCTTATAATTTTCAACGACGTCAGACTTCGGAATACCTACTTCTAAAAAAATGTCAGAATGAAGGACAATTAGGAGAAGTTTATCATATTAAAGCAAATTATCTGCGTCGAAGAGGAATTCCTGGTTGGGGGAATTTTACTAATAAAACAATTCAGGGTGGCGGTGCTTTGATAGATCTGGGCGTTCATATACTTGACCTTGCATTGGGAATGATGGATTATCAAATGCCTGAAAAAGTGGCAGGAAACATTTATGATTTTATTGGTAAAACTGGTGGCAAAGGATTGAAAGGACAATGGGATCCTGTAAAATTTGATGTCGACGATGCATGTTTTGCTTACCTGACTTTTGCAAATAATAAAAGTATTGCGCTGTCCTGTTCGTTTGCTTTAAATCAAAAGGAAGAAGAAATCATTAATCTTGAAGTTTTTGGCAGTAAAGCCGGAGCCATTCTAAATCCATTTTCATTACATACAGAGGTAGCCGGGGAGTTAGCAGATATTCAATTTCCTTTTCTGGAAGAGACGGATACGCAGCTTAAAAATACAACTGCTTTTCTTGATGCGGTTTTGGGAAAACCAACAAATATTTGCCTGGCTGAGGAAGGAGCTGTTTTGCAGGATATTGTTGAAAAAATATATCAAAGTGCAGATTCTCATCGTAATTGACTTTCAATTTTTCAAAATAAAAATGCCTTGCGAACTAAATCACAAGGCATTTTATATTTATTAAGAAGACGGATAATTTAGAATCTATTGCTGGTTATTTGGCGGTTGCCATTACCATTTTTATATCTTGTTTCGCTCCCAGTTCAAGTACATCCACAAGATCCTGAACAGCAAGATTTTTATCTACACGAAGTACAATCGTACGATCCTCTACGCCTGCAAATAAAGTTTGCAGCTGCGTTTCCAGTTGATCAAACGGAATTGGTTCTTTATCAATGTAGTAAACCTTTTTGTCGTCAATAGACAAAGTAATCTGCTTTTTGTACATCTGCTGTGTTGCCGATGCTTTTGGCAGCATCAGTTTGATCACGTTCGGATTTGACATTGTTGAAATGATCAAAAAGAACAGCATCAGGAAAAACATAATATCGCTGAGTGAGCTTGTAAACACCTCAGGGGCAAACCTGCTCTTTCGACGTATCTTCATATTTTAATTATCAATGGGTAAATGAGATTAATGCCTGACTCATTCCGGACATTTTATTTTGACGAAACCGGTTTTGAAAGTACGTCAAGGAAATCCGACGCAGCCACCTGAAGTCTTAATGCAAAGCGGTCGATCTTCATGTTTAACAAGTGATAACCCGCATACGCCAGCAAACCAATGATCAAACCGGAACCCGACGTAATCATTTTCTCATACATACCACTAGCAATTGTACTGATATTAAAATCATTACTAACAGAAATATCATAGAAAATACGAATAATCCCGGAAATGGTACCGACGAATCCAAGCATAGGTGCGATACCCGCGATTACCCCAAGATATCCCAGATTCCCTTCCATACGTTGAATTTCGATCTGGCTGGAAGTTTCAATTGAAGTTTCAATATCCTTGATCGGATAACCAATACGGCCAATAGCACGTTCGAAAATTCTTCCGGCAGCATTACGTTGGTTACGGCACGAAGATTCTGCTGATTTCAGATTTCCTTGCTGGATAAAGTCCTTCACGTTATCTACAAACTGGGAATCGATATTTCCGTTTGAGCCAATTCCCAGGTAACGCTCGATGATGATAAATAAAGTGGCAACAAAAAGCAGTCCCAGCGGGATCATTACTACTCCCCCTTTTCCCAGGAGGTCAATAATAGAGAGCCCTTGAGCAGCGGCGGGTGCGGCCAAAGTAGAGTCAGCAAGTGCTTGTAGAAGCATCATATTAATTGTGAAAAGTGAATAGTTATGCTAATGTAAATGAGATCAAGTCAGTATAAAAACAACCTTGACAATAAACGGAGCAAGTTGCCCCTTATTGTTTAAAGGGCAAAGATAGAAAAATTACTCTTCGGGAGAAGTCCATCCTTCTTTTACATTATCAGTTCCTTCATATAAATCTGATAATTTTAAAGTAGCTTCAATAGATTGGATGGTAACAAAATCTGATAATTTATAAGCATCCTCCGCAAGTAACCAGTGGTTATCTTCTGTTCTTCGGAATATTTCCACACCAACATTTACAGAATTAACTAAAACATATTCTCTCAAACTATCAATGTCTCTATAAAAACGAAATTTGTCACCACGATCGTAAGAACTTGTACCTTCTGATAAAACTTCGATAAGGACAGAAGGGTTAGTAATTGTGTTTTTATCCTTTTCTGCATATTGGTTTGGACCAAAGACTACCACAATATCCGGATAGCTGTAAAGTGAGTTTTCAGGAATATTGATACGCTGATCACTGGAATAGCTGCGTCAGGATTTTTTCTTTTTAAGATTATTATAAACCTCACCAGAAAGATTTTCCTTAATCCTGTTATGATTTGGCGTAGCACCAGCCATCATAAATATTTCTCCCTTGAAATATTCGCTTTTGTAATCTGACTTTTTCTCTAATATCAGATAGTCTTCTTCTGAATATATAGTTTGTGTGACGGCTGACATAATACTCGTGTTTTAACAAAAATAGCAAAATATGTATAGAAACGTAATCTCCTCTTACACACCGCCCGAAACATTATATTTAAAAACTTTGCCAGATATAATTAAAACTGCAATGTCTTCTCAAAACAGCACTTCCCCTCCTTATTTCAACTAAAATTAAGAATTTTCAATTTTTTCAAAGAACGTGTGACTTCATAAGAATGTCATAGTCTAAACTTTCGAAAACAACATTATTCATCCCCTATCTCTCTCAAAATTATGAATTACGACCTTATCAAGGCTCAGATTATTGCCACGGCATCAGAATACGGCGGCAAAATTTTACTAGCAATTCTTGTCCTCATTATCGGGCGAATCGTGATTGGGAAAATCACTTCCATGGTAAGTTCGTTGATGGACAGAAGACATGTTGACCGTGACGTTCAGCCATTTTTGAATTCGTTGATTGGCGTGATGCTGAATGTCATGCTTCTTTTAAGTATTGCAGGAATTCTTGGCATTCAGACCACCTCCTTTGTTGCAGTACTTGGTGCAGCCAGTTTGGCCGTTGGTTTTGCCTTGCAGGGTAGTCTTGCCAATTTTGCGGGAGGTGTTTTAATCCTGATTTTCAAACCTTATCGCGTTGGTGATTTAATTAATGCGCAAGGATTTACGGGCGTAGTTGAAGCAATTCAGATTTTCAATACCATTCTGGTTACGGTTGATAACAAAACAATTATTCTTCCAAACGGTGCCTTATCAACTGCCCCAATCACCAATATTTCAGGTAAAGGCAAAATACGTGTCGATATGGTTTTTGCAGCCGGCAGCCAAAATGGTGTGGACGCCATCAGAGCTTCAATCAGAAAAGTGACAGACGCCTGCCCAACCGCGTTGAAAAATGTGGAACATGATATTTTAGTTACCAAATTAACGGAAAACGCAATTTTCTTTGACGTGCGTGTATGGACACCAAGTGAGAATTACTGGGATACTTATTATTACGTAAATGAGGGTATCAGCAAACAATATGCAGCCGACGGCATCGGAGCTCCAAAGCCTGCCGAGCTTAGTGTGGCGCTAAAACAATAATATTTCATCAATTATATAAGCAAAAATCGAAGAAAATGACGGAGTACGGGAATGAACTTTCCTGTACTCCTCTTTTTATTTATACCTTTGTGCATTATTTCAATTCAAGTTCCGATCTCATCCATACCAATTTATGTTTGAAAACTTACAGGATAAGCTAAACAATGCCTTTCGTACTTTAAAAGGGAAGGATCGCATTTCTGATATAAACGTTGCCGCTACTACAAAAGAGGTTCGTAAAGCGTTGGTTGATGCCGACGTTAACTTTAAGATTGCAAAAGAAATTACTGACCGGATCAGGGAAAAAGCGCTTGACCGGAAAATATTGATATCCGTAGAACCGGGCCAGATGTTCGTTAAAATTGTTCAGGAAGAACTTACTGAATTAATGGGCGGACAAGCGGAAGGAATTAACATCAAGGGTGATCCTGCTGTTATTCTGATCGCTGGTTTACAAGGTTCTGGTAAAACGACTTTCTCCGGAAAGCTATCTGCTCTGTTAAAAAAACAGGGAAGACAGGTTTTGCTTGTAGCTTGTGACGTTTACCGTCCCGCTGCGATTGACCAGTTGAAAGTTCTTGGAGAGCAGGTTGGTGTTGAAGTTTACTCTGAACCGGATAATAAAAGCGCAGTTCAAATTGCTACTAATGCAGTTGCTCACGCAAGAAAAGTGGGTAAAAAAATTGTCATCGTCGATACTGCCGGTCGTTTGGCTGTGGATGAAGTGATGATGCAAGAGGTTGAAGACATCAAATCTGCCGTAAAACCTTCTGAAATTTTATTCGTTGTGGATTCCATGACGGGTCAGGATGCTGTAAATACTGCAAAAACTTTCAACGAACGTCTGAATTTTGATGGTGTTGTGTTAACCAAATTAGATGGTGATGCACGTGGTGGAGCCGCACTTTCTATCCGCCAGATTGTTGATAAGCCGATTAAATACATCAGTACCGGGGAAAAAATGGAAGCCCTTGATTCCTTCTATCCTGATCGTATGGCGAGCAGGATTCTTGGGATGGGTGACGTTATTTCTTTGGTTGAACGTGCGCAACAGGCATTTGACGAAGATGAAGCGAAACGCATTAACGCAAAAATGCGTCAGAATAAATTTGATTTTGACGACTTTTTGGGCCAGCTCCAACAAATCAAGAAAATGGGTAATGTGAAAGATCTGATTGGTATGATTCCTGGAATGGGAACTGCTATGAAGGATGTAAACATTGACAATGAATCTTTCAAACCTATTGAAGCGATCATCCAGTCGATGACGAAAAAGGAACGCGAAAATCCGGATTTGATCGATGGAAGCCGTAAAAAACGTATTGCAACAGGTAGCGGAACTTCAATATTGCAGGTAAATAACCTTTTGAAGCAATTTGACGAAATGCGTAAGATGATGAAGAAAATGAATACTATGCAGGCAGCAGGAAAAATGAGCAAAGCACTTCGTCGCTAATCTCGTAACTACTTGTCCGCAATTTTTTCAACATCAAACTTATTCATGAAACGACTTCTGATCCTGATTGTATTTATTTTAATGTGTAGCCGTGAAGGATTGATGGCTCAGGGATCCGTTGGTTATTATCCATGGAGCAATTTACTGACTATCAGCACCAACCCGCGAAAACTGATCTGGGCAGATGCAAGATTTCAAACAAATTCGCTTTTCAGCAGTTTAAGCATTGATCTTCTTCCGATGTTCAATCTAAAAAGAGGAGAAGTCACGCAGTGGTATATTGGTGGTGGCGTAAGACTTAATCCTTTATACCGTATTGCAGATTCCAAGGCAGATTTAATTACTGTGGATGGATATTCTGTGAACTTTGGTGTTCGTATAAAACCATTGCCGCAAAACCGAAACATTCAGTTAGCGCTGGAATTGAATCCTTATGTAAAAGATAAATTTGACAGCGGTGTTTTAAAAAGTCATTTTGGTATTGTTTACGTTTTTACCAAAAAGAAAAAAAAGATTGAAGAGGCTGCTCAATAAATATTAATTGAAATAGAAAAAGCCTGAATGGAGATTAAACTCTGTTCAGGCTTTTTCTATTTCAAAACATCAAAGAAATTAATTTCCTCCTCTTCCCGCCTTATAAGCGTCATATTCAGCAAGAAGTTTGGCAACATCATCTGCGCCATCGAAATCCAGATTTTCTTCCTTGATCACATATTGCATTTTATTTTTTTCGTCAGAAAGCACTTTTAAGAAGCTGTTTCTGTCTTTCAATTGAATTGGAGTTAACTTATCTCCTTTCAAAATGTATAGACTTTCATCTGTTGCGCCGCTTCCTGACTTTTTATAATGTTTTAACAACTTGGTATTTCCATCATAAAGAACCTGATAAAAACTTTGATCCGTTAAACCGGCAGCTGCTGGAAAACCACGTTTAAAAGTATAAAGAGCAGTTCCGGTTGGAATATTGAACTCTGTAATTTCTGGTCCCAGAACGTAAGCACTAGAATCATTTTTATAAATAATCTGGTCTTTTACAAGATCATAATTCAGCAAAACCCCATCATAAGGCTTCCCGGACTTATCTCTGACCAGACCTCTATACCATTCCTGAGTCAGGTAAGGAGATTTGTCGCTGGCATACTGAACTTCTTTAATCGGAGTACCCGTAAGTCCGGTTGAATCCTGGGCCTTAGCATTTATTGTAAGAAATAAAGCGGCGATGAATAAAATCCGGTGAACATTTTTCATAATATGATTTAGTTTATACTGTAAATTTGACTTTTTCAAATGGTACCGGAGCTTAATAATTCAAAAGGAATCAACAAACAAATTGGTTTATTCCTCTCGATCGCTTAGATTCCCTACCATCTTTATGTACTTTTGCCAAAAAAATTGTACCCGCGCTTTTGAACTTAAACGAACAACTCATCCATATACGCCAAAGCCTGGGAGGAATTGCTCCTGAGATTTTCCTGGCAGTGTTTTTCTGTTTTTTTCTTTTTTCTGAATTAGTTTTATTTAAACAGTTCGAAAAAAAGAAAGCTTCTTTCTGGCTTCAGAACCTGGCTTTGGCCGGAAGCTTCATAGCGCTTATCCTTGTTTTAGGACAATGGAACGAAAAAGCGTCTTTCCGTTTTTATCCATTATTATTCCTCGATCATCAGGCAGTATTTTTTAAAGTGATGATAATTCTAGCCTGGATTTTTTCACTGATACATGTCCGGGTTTTAAAATATGATTTTCCACCTGAATTTAATGCCTTACTAATTGCGACTGTTGCAGGCTTGAATCTGCTGACCATGTCCACGCATTTGCTGACGATTTATTTATCGCTCGAACTTATTTCGATCAGCAGTTATCTTTTGGTTGCGATTTCTCCGTATAAAAAAGCCGCTGAAGGCGGATTGAAATATTTGCTTTTTGGAGCCGCGAGTTCAGCCGTTATGCTTTACGGGATCTCATTGATTTACGGACTTACCGGAACAATGGATATTACAAATGAAGCAATCACTGCCGGTTTAATGAATAATTCCAATCTGGTTATCACCGTTTCCATTGTGATGACATTGGCTGGATTGCTTTTCAAATTATCACTCGTCCCATTTCATGTATGGACACCGGATGTATATGAAGCCGCCCCTACTCCATTGGTATCATTCCTTTCAGTTGCACCAAAAGCAGCAGTCATTCTTGTTTTGATGCGTTTAGCTTCGGTATTGCCGGCGCAATATTTTCCAATACTTGGTGGCATTGCACTGATCAGTATTACCATTGGAAACATCGCAGCGTTGTGGCAAACCAACGCCAGGCGATTGTTAGCTTACTCATCCATTGCGCAAGCGGGATATTTACTGGTTGGCGTTGCGTCTTACAGTCGTTTCGGATTTGAAACAGCCGTTTTTTATACTGCATCCTATCTGGTTGTAAATATGGCAGCTTTCTTTTTGATTGATTTATTACAGCCAAAAGCTACGACGGAATTATCGGCATTCGAAGGTTTGGGCAAACAAAATATGTGGATTTCAGGAGTTTTAACCGTTATTATGGTAGCTCTTGCCGGACTTCCGCCGACAGTAGGTTTTACTGCAAAATGGCTGATTTTCTCTTCACTTTGGGATAGTTACCACGACCAGGGATTTCCATGGATGCTTTGGCTTATGATCGGAGGAATTTTGAATGCAGCGGTTGCGTTGGCTTATTATTTGAGATTGCCTTATCTATTGTTCTTTAAAAATTCAAATCAGGAAAGTTCTGCTCCCAACGAAAGTGTATTAGGAAAAATCATTGCCGGAATCTTTCTGGCGGCAGTGGTATTGTTATTCTTTAATCCGGAATGGATTATGGGATGGATTTCGGCTTTTTGATATTAATTGAAATTATTATTTCCCAACAGCCCTAACCTTAAACCCATCCTTCTTCAACAAAGCAATAACTCCTTTTTCTCCACCTAAATGCGCAGCACCAACTGCTATAAAAGTTGGTTTTTCGTGTACAATTTTATCAATACGTTTAATCCAGTTTTGGTTACGTTGAAAAAGCATAACCTCATCCTGCCCGTCCATACCAAATTCACTTTTAAGCGTAAGATTATACAAACTTTGCAGATCCTGCTTTTTATATAATTCAACCAGATCATGAAACTCCGTTTTAGTTTCCGGAAGTTTATCGATCATAGAAAGCAGCATTTCGGCCTGGCGATTGTAAGGAATAGTGTCAAAAACAGCCATTTGCTCTTCTATCGTTTCCAGACCTATGATTTCAGATTTTTGTTTTGCGGCCAAAGTCATGAGGGAAATTTCATAAGATTGTGGTTCACAACCCAAAATTTTGTTAAACATCGGGCCCATCATCATAAAAGGTTTTGCTCTTCCAAAAGATGTAATATTCATTCCTAAAGAATCCTTATAAAACTGGCTCAGCTGGGCATATTGTTTTTCCGTAAGTATTCCCTGCAAAGTTTTTCCATCAGCCATAAACATCGTTTTGGTCATCGCTCCCATCAATCCCGGATCATCCATATCAATTTCCAACGCCAGTTGCCGGGTTTTTGAAACTGCATTTTTTAATGAATCACTTAGGGAAAAGTCGGCAGGACAAATAAGATGAATGGTTCCGAAGAGATAAGAAGGCTTGGTAATTCCCTTTCCTGAAATCTCCCAAAGCAATGATTTTTCAACCGGAGACTGAGCCCTGGAAAATGGTGAAAGCAATAACAAAAAAAACAGAAACGTGATTTTTTTCATGATACTCTGATAATATACGGCTCTCAAATTACGGATAAATTCCGAAGTTGAGATTGACAGTATATCCGGATATTAAATTTGTCATTAATTATGACTTTTCCATTAGACCGAATTCAACGAAAAGTTAAACCTGAACTAACGGAAAAGTCAATAACGCAGTTAATTACGAACAAAAACATTTACTGAATCCATCAATATTAAATCCTTCTTTAAGAAGTTTTTCCTTAGCAGCACCATTGATATTATCTTTTAAACAATGAAGTAATTTACAAATTGTGTCCTTGACATCATTGTTATCAGGATTACCCGAAGATGAGGAAGGGCCAGGTCTGTCCCCGCCTCTCCAGACACCGGCTGTCAAAACCTGCTCGCGGGTAAATGTTACATTTCTGCTGGTAAAACCGCTTGCATGAATCACAATCTCATAAATCCCCGCATAATTTGCTTTCAGTTCTAATTCATAAATTCCGGTCCCAACTTTTGCCAGCGCTACCGTCATAGAAGTTCCGTCGGGCATTTTCACAACAGCTTCTACACTGGTATTCTTTGTAAGTGGAACTCCATATTCCGTTATCACCGCCCGTAAATTTAGCAACGCGCCGGGTTCATAAGAATTTTGAGACAAAGAGCACAACATTCTTAAATTGGAATAGGCATGAACGAGTGCCGTAAATTTCACACCGTGGGCAGCCATTTCGGAATTATTGCCAAGATATCGCTTGTAATATTTCTCATTTACTTTCAATAAAATATTCCATTGCCCGGTATCCGCATTTATTGAGCCTCCATCATTCACAGGCAACGTCATCCTGAAATAAGTGATTTGTTGTCCGGTAACTTTTGTCACGGTAGGAAATGAGGCCAGATTTGAGTTGCTTATGACATCTCCGGATGGTGTTTCAATGGCAATTTCCAGGATTCCCTGAAATGGTAACATCACAATTGCATCAACCGAAATATCAGTCTCATTTAAATGAAACGGCACTTTTACAATACTTCCCGGCGCGACATATCCATTTGGATCCACCACAACCTGTTCATTATTCAAGCCTGCCTGAATTTGAAGAAAGTATTTGGCTAGTTTGAAAGTATCGTCATTATCAAGCTGATCGGTTAGCAACAAATAGCCGTCATGACCATTGCAAATTTCATTTAATGCGGCCGGATTTAATTCGTTTGCCATACCAAGCCCTACGGCAAAAAGCTGGGAATCGGTTGTTACATCAGCAATATATTTGGGGGCTGTTTCATGTCCGTCCGTAAAAACAATAATCGCTTTCTTGGTATATCCCGTTACACCTGACAGCATATTTTGAGCTTTTTCAATCCCGTCACCGATGGCCGTATTTCCACCCGGAGGTCCATAAGACCCAAGCGCTGTAATCGCTGCCGATCTTGACAAGTCAAAAGGATCATCTGCAGCACCGAAAGGACCGGCAACAGGATTAAGCAAATCATACGCATCATCATCAAACTGAACAATGCCAACACCATTGTTTTCACGAACATAAGTCATAAAAATGTTGGAAGAATATCGTAAAACCTGCTCGCGCGTCATGGTTCCTACACCAGATGGTTCTGACATACTGCCGGATTTATCCAAAACCATGACCATGGCGCAAGTGGGACGAGCGATGGTATTGGCCGAAATGGTAATATTAAAAATTTGTCCGGTTTGAATACATCTCGCCTCAGCAGTTCCGGTTGCGGAATCTCCTGCAACCGTACCGGTATATTTGATCCATAAAAACACTGGCCTTGGTGTGTCAAAATCAGTCGATTTACCAATGGAAACAGGAGGAGAATAATTGAACATTGTGAAAGGTGCACCTGGCAGGTTTGTCATTTCAAAAGAGGTAAAATGAAAACTTTTCACGTCTATTCTAACAGCACGAAGCTGCGTTTCTCCTTCCGGGATATCAATAAAATTTAAGTTGATTTGTACAGGTGTAAGCTCCCAGCCTGCTTTTGCGACTGCATTGGCAGCGTCAATTCGGCCATGTCCCCATGAATCATTGAAATCTCCGCTTCCCAATTTCACCGCCGTATTAACGATTACGTCACGCACCTCATCATTTGTCAATTGGGATACGTGGCTCCATACCAAAGATGCAAGTCCGGTAACGTGCGGCGTGGCCATGGAGGTACCATTCCAACTGACGTAATCGTGAGCAGTGTCACCATTGACGTCATAAGTAGGGAAAGTTGACAAAATATCTTTCCCCGGCGCAACAACGGTAACCGCAGGTCCAACATTGGAAAAATCCGTAACATTATCACTGTTATCTGTCGCACCAACGGCAATAACTCCGTTGAAATCAAGTGATTTTGTAGCCGGAAAGCGAAGTGTTCCACCTTCATTTCCGGTAGCAACACAAAGCAACATCCCATTATCGCTGGCATATCTGCATGCATCTGTGAGCGTATCACTGTCTGAAAACCAGCCTGCACTTAGATTTATGACGACCTTTAAGTTATTAGCAATTGCGTAATCAACAACTTCTTCCACCGCGGACTCAAAATCTCCTTCTGAGCCATTTCCGCTATCATCAAATATTTTACAGATATAAACCTGCGAATTCCAATTCAATCCGGCAATTCCATCTGCGTTATCTGTTTCTGCTGCTGCCGTACCAGTAACGTGTGTTCCATGACCATAATCATCTTGCGGAATAGCATCGTCGCTGATAAAATCTGTTCCCAGAATATACCGTCCGGCATCGTTCAAATCAGGATGCGTGAGCGATCCTGCCTCATATGAAATACCTGTGTCCAGGATGGCAATTAAAATATCGTTGGTTCCTTCTTCCAAATCCCACGCTCCTTCGGCGTTAATCATAGACAATGCCCATTGCTGAGCATATTGCGTGTCGTTTGGTGTCACCAGAATATCGGTAACCATATCGGGAGCGGCATATTTTATATTCGGGCGTTTTGATAATTCTTCTGCCAGTTTCAAAATGTCAGTACCTTCGGGCACTTCTAAAATCAGTTTTCCTGTTTTCCTTGATATTCTGATCAGTTTTGATCCTTCAATGCTGCGCAGAATCTCTTCCAATTTCTTTTCAATCATTTGGACATCCGGTTTTCTTGGAATAATGTCCAGTTTGATCAAGATCCTGTCTGTTCTGTAATCAATTTCTTTTCCCTTCCAGACACCTTTTGTGAATGAAATTGTTTTTCGTTTCCCGTTTTCCATGTTACCTGCTGATGTTTAAATTGATTAAAACCTTCATGATGCAACTTGCATTTTTACATGAATTTTTAGTCGTATTTTACACAAGCAAGGAAACGAACTTATGATTTAACGGTCTGGATATCAATGAAAATAGTACTCCATAATGCTAACGCATAAAAAAATCCCTGACCAAAAAGGTCAGGGATTTCTCGGGTCTAAAATTATTAGAATTTCAGCAGAACTATTCTTTGTGACTATCCACCTTAATTCGCTCTTCACGGTTAGCAAGTTCCCAGGCCGTGTAAAATACAAGTTTCACAATGGGTGCCTGTTTGTCAAACATAATTTTTTCAACATCATCGCCCGGACGGTGATAATCTTCATGAACACCTGTGAAATAGAAAATCACCGGGATATTTTTCTTGGCAAAATTGTAGTGATCAGAACGATAATAAAACCGGTTCGGATCTTTTGGATCGTTGAAAGTATAATCCAGTTTGTAGTTAATATATTTTTTATTCGCCTCTTCGCTGATCCCGTGAAGTTCGGAAGACAATTTATCAGCACCGATCACATAAACATACTTCGGATCGTTTTTGTGTGCTTCATCCACACGGCCGATCATGTCAATATTCAAATCTGCGATCGTATTTGCCAACGGTAGCAAAGGGTTTTCTGAATAATATTCCGAACCGAAAAGTCCTTTTTCTTCACCTGTAACATTCAGGAAAAGAATACTTCTGCGTGGTCCTTTTCCATCCGCTTTTGCTTTACTGAATGCTTCTGCGATTTCAACAATTGATACCGTACCCGAACCATCGTCATCTGCACCATTATTGATCTCACCATTTGCTGAGATTCCAATATGATCCAGGTGAGCAGAAATTACCAAAACTTCATCCTTTTTATCCGTGCCTTCCATAAATCCAGCCACGTTTTCGGTATTGACAATTTCAGTAATTCGATCGGCTTTGAATGCAACATTTCCCGTCAAAGGTTTTGATGTTGATTTACTTCCTTTGTCAATATTTGATTTGATATTGCTTAACTTTTGAGAAGAAGTTTTCAATAAAGAAGCAGCCAGTTCCGGTTTTAAAACAAAAGAAGCTATACCATTAGGAGATTCCTGTACCGGTTTCAGCGTTGGCGAGCTAAATCTTCTGGCCATTACCGAGCGCTGGCGAATTTCTTTGTCCAGATCTTCTCCGCTTTTATCTGTAATGATAAATACATATTTCGCGCCCTTTGCCACAGCAAGTTTTACTTTTTGCTGCCAGGAAAGTGGTCCGCTCCATTTTGTTTTTTCCATGGTGCCATTCAAAAGGTATTTTCCATCTTCTGCTCTTGGCTCTCCTTCAAAAACAATAACCGATTTCCCGTTTACATCCAGATTTGCATAATCGTTGTAAGTACCATCTTCAATTCCGTAACCAGCCAGAACAACCGCCGTTTCCGTTTCTTTCGGAACACTCACCAAGCCATTCAGATAAAAATCTTTGTTAAAGGAATATTTCTTCCCTTCAATTTTTACATAAACATCGCCATAACTGCGTTTATATAGTTTATATTTTTGAAGATAAGATTTCGCTCCTTCACCATTATCAGCTATTGGCTGCAAACCATAGGATTTGAAATATTTAGAAACGTATTCAGCCGCTTTCTTTTGTCCGGGGGAACCAGTGTCGCGTCCTTCCAGACTATCGGAAGCAATAATGACCAGATGTTTTTTGAGATCCTGGGGTGTTATGCTTTCGGCATATTTTGTCGCATCATCCTGCGCATAGCTCAAAGTCGTGAGCATCAGGAATATTCCTGCGAGTATGTTTTTGTTCATGGTGGGAATTATAAAAGAAATAGAATTCTTACAAAGAAAACAAAGACAACGGCGAAAGCCAAATTCTTGTTATGCTTATGAATTTTTAATTACCGCATTTTGTTAATCGTGAGGGAATGTATTTTTGCTTGTGTCTGAAGAGTTGCTAACTTTAATAGTTAGACACACATTATAAAATAAAATGCCCGAAATAAGTCGTTTTCTGGGAATGATTATCAAGATGTTTTTTGATGATCACAATCCTCCTCATTTCCATGTTGAATTTCAAGAGTACAGAGCCATCATCAATATTAAAACTGCTGATATTGTTGAAGGTTATTTACCACCAAAACAACTTAAATTGATTCAGCTCTGGACTTCAATTCACGAACAAGAGCTTTTAGAGAATTTTGTTAATCTTGGTAAGGATTTTAAATCCTGGAATAAAATTGATCCCTTGACTTGATTATGCTATATTATATAGAAAAGATCGTATCAATCCACGCATATACCATTTCCTGTCTTTTTAATACAGGCGAGGTAAGAGATGTTGACTTTACAGATATTATTGAAAAGTATAAAAAAATTAATGACGGACTGATAAGCGAACTGGTTGATGAGGAATTTTTCAAATCAGTTCAACTTGATTCCTACGGAACCCTTCAATGGAACAATGGAGTTGATTTTGACCCTGATAATCTTTACAAAAGATCAAAAAAACAAATAGTAACCATCCAATAATATTATTGACTTTTTGCACTTCTCTCAGCCTAAATGGCGTTTTTGAAATGTTAACAATAAAAAAATTGTAAATTACTGTTATTCAGCGAAAAAACTCCGTATCTTTGCACCTTATTTCAGAAAGTTCAGCAAGAACACAGCATAGCGGCGAGCCAGGGGGCACCTATTACTGTGCCTGCTGTTAACCGTAAACAATTGACTCATAAAACAATGCAATCCATTCGTAACATCGCAATCATTGCGCACGTTGACCACGGCAAAACAACATTGGTCGACAAAATCATTCATGCTTCGAAGCTTTTTCGTGAAAACCAGGAATTCGGTGATCTGATTCTTGACAACAATGATTTAGAGCGCGAACGTGGTATCACTATCGTTTCGAAAAATGTTTCGGTACGTTACAAAGACTACAAAATCAATGTTATTGACACACCAGGTCACGCCGATTTCGGTGGTGAAGTGGAACGTGTACTTAAAATGGCTGACGGTGTTTTGTTACTCGTGGATGCATTTGAAGGTCCTATGCCTCAAACGCGTTTCGTTTTATCAAAAGCGATTCAGCTTGGTTTGAAACCTATTGTTGTTGTTAACAAAGTTGATAAAGAAAACTGTCGCCCAGAAGAAGTTCAGGAAAATGTTTTCGATTTGATGTTCAACCTTGGCGCAACTGAAGACCAGCTTGACTTTACAACCGTTTACGGTTCATCAAAACAAGGATGGATGGGTCCGGACTGGAAAACTCCTACGGACAACATTACTTTCTTGCTGGATACTATTATTGATCAAATTCCTGCTGCTATCATCCACCCAGGTACTCCACAAATGCAGATTACGTCTCTTGACTACAATGCATTCGTTGGTCGTATCGCGATTGGACGTGTATTGCGCGGAACTTTGAAAGAAGGTGCTGTAATGACGCTTTGTAAAGCAGACGGCGTTTTCAAAAAAGTGAAAGTGAAAGAACTTCAGGTTTTTGAAGGTCTTGGAAGAGTGAAAGTGAGTGAAGTTGAAGCTGGTGATATTTGCGCTGTAACAGGTATTGAAGATTTCGAAATCGGAGATACTTTGGCAGATGCTGAAAATCCTGAAGCACTTCCACGTATTTCTGTTGATGAGCCAACATTGAACATGTTGTTCACAATCAACAACTCACCATTCTACGGTAAAGAAGGTAAATTTGTAACATCTCGTCACTTACGTGATCGTTTGATGAAAGAAACGGAAAAAAACCTTGCACTTCGTGTGGAGTCAACTGATACTGAGGATAAATTCTTAGTGTTTGGACGTGGTATTCTTCACTTGTCAGTTTTGATCGAAACGATGCGTCGTGAAGGTTATGAATTGCAGGTTGGACAGCCTCAGGTTCTTTTCAAAACGGATGAAAACGGACAACGCCTTGAACCAATCGAAACATTGGTAGTTGACGTTCCTGAATCATCTGCTGGTAAAGTAATCGAATTGGCTACACAACGTAAGGGTGAGCTTTTGATTATGGAACCAAAAGGAGATTTGCAGCATTTGGAATTCGAAATTCCTTCTCGCGGTTTAATCGGTCTTCGTTCTAACGTATTGACTGCAACACAAGGAGAAGCTGTAATGACGCACCGTTTCAAAAGCTTCGAACCATTCCGCGGACCAATTCCAGGACGTAACAGTGGATCGATCATCTCTAAAAATACGGGTGCTGCAACAGGTTACACAATTGATAAATTGCAGGATCGCGGTCGTTTCTTCGTTGAACCAGGTGAAGAAATTTACACTGGCCAGGTAATTGGAGAACATACTCGTCCAAATGATATCGTTGTAAACTTGCAGGAAGCGAAGAAATTGACCAACATGCGTGCTTCTGGTACGGATGACGGACTTCGTATCGTTCCAAAAATTAATTTCTCTCTGGAGGAATCAATGGAATACATCCAGAAAGACGAATATCTTGAAGTAACTCCGCAAAGCATGCGTATGCGGAAAATATATCTTGAAGAAAACGATCGTAAACGTTTCGGTGCTAAAATCGAAATGGTTTAGTCTGATCGCTGAATCAAAATTCTTTATTGAAAAGGAGCACAAAATTTGTGCTCCTTTTTTTTGTTTTTTTTCATTCTCAAATTTCATATAAACCATATGAAAAATTTGGAAAGCGTGCTTAATCCAGTGTTATCATTTCAACAATGTTGATAAGTATAAAATAATATTTTCGAGACAATATTTTATACATTTTCAAGATTGAACAGGTTACATCTTTAATATGTTGAAATCACGTATGTTTGTATTATCAAAGAATGACAATTCATTAACATACTTATTATCAGACTATTAATTTAAATATTAAAATGGCATATATAGAACCGGCTCCGATCAAGGATAAAGAAAATCCGTTGGAGTCTATGATGCAAAGATTTGACAAAGCGGTAGAACTTTTAGGCATTTCTGACGAAATGTACCATATTTTGAAAGTTCCACGCAAGCAGGTTACCGTAGGAATCCCTGTCACAATGGATTCTGGCAAAATAAAAGTTTTTGAGGGATACCGGGTTATTCACTCGACAATCCTTGGCCCAAGTAAAGGTGGTATCCGTTTTGACCCGGATGTAAATATTGACGAAGTGCGCGCACTTGCTGCATGGATGACATGGAAATGTGCCGTTGTAGATATTCCTTATGGTGGTGCAAAAGGTGGCGTGGCCTGTAATCCGCGTGAAATGTCTGCTGGAGAAATGGAAAGATTAATGCGTGGTTATACCATTGCATTACTAGATGTCTTCGGCCCCGACCAGGATATTCCTGCGCCGGATATGGGAACCGGACCAAGAGAAATGGCCTGGCTGATGGATGAATATTCCAAAGCGAAAGGAATGACCGTTCAGGCTGTTGTTACTGGCAAGCCGCTTGTTTTAGGAGGTTCATTAGGTCGTACCGAAGCAACCGGTCGCGGCGTTATGGTTTCCGCTCTTGCTGGGATGGAAAAGTTGAGAATCAATCCCTACCGTGCAACCGCCGTTGTTCAGGGTTTTGGAAATGTTGGATCTCATGCAGCGTCTTTGTTACGTGAACGTGGCGTTAGTATCCACGCGATCAGCGATATTTCCGGAGCTTATTATAATGACAAGGGAATTGATATCGCAGCGGCAATTGCTTACCGTGACGCCAATAAAGGTTCGTTAGAAGGATTTACAGGAGCCGAATCGATTTCGGGAGATGAGATATTTTCTCTGCCAGTTGATTTACTGGTTCCTGCTGCAAAAGAGGATGTCATTACCCGCAGAAATGTTGAAAGTATCCAGGCTAAAATGATTGTGGAAGGTGCTAACGGCCCGACTTCTTTCAAAGCTGATGATATTATTAACGATAAAGGCATCATGGTTGTACCGGATATTCTGGCCAATGCAGGTGGTGTTACTGTTTCGTATTTTGAATGGGTACAAAACCGTATCGGCTACAAATGGACTCTGGAACGCGTCAACCGCAGAACCGACCGCATCATGAAAGACTCTTTTGATAATGTATATGCAACTTCATTGAAATATAAAGTTTCACTACGGATTGCGGCCTATATCGTTGCGATTGATAAAGTATCAAGCACTTACAAATTCCGTGGAGGATTTTAAGATATCATTTTTTTCAAAAAGAACGGGGAAAGGCAAAGTGCTTTTCTCCGTTCTTTTTTATGTACAAATTTGATTACCAATAAATTATAGATAACTTTCTATAAAGTTAACCAAACGTTTTAGTCCGATGGAAAATGAAATAGCTGAAATTAAAACGAACATTCTGGAGAGAGATAAAGGAATGTTTATAATTCCAGGAATCGCAGGTACCTGTGCTGTAATTATCTTTTTCGTTAACTCCTCCTTGCTCATTGCAGGACTTTCAGTTATTCTTTTGTTCTGTGATTTCTGTACATAAATCAGCTGCAACTTTCCAAAATCGCAAGAAATATTCATTTTCCAGCTCCCGAAAATGGGGATGAAATTGATATCGTTTTAAGGTTAATCCAAAAAGAAAAGACTATAAATACCAATATAGTACCTTACTTAATCTTATACAGCGGAATTGTTTTATGCTGGGCAGGCATTGAAAATACATTATTTAAATTGACAGAATTCGCATTGTTGCAGTTTGTAGTTTTTGCGCTTATCTATGTTGATCAACTTTATAAAAACGGCAGAAAATACGCCAGCCTTCTCGAAACACTTGAACTGTTAAGTTTGAAGTAATTTATTTCAAACCGAATATTACCTAAATATTAATAAACCACGTTCTTGCCGGTAAATTGAGATTCATTCCTTTCAGAATGTTAACTTTATCTTTTTATTCGAAACAAAATTACTGCATTGATTTGCAGACTGAACGTTAATCCCACTTATGTCGCTGAGTCCACGCTTCATTGCTCTCATACTGGCTTTTGTCATTTCTCTCATCACCACATCCTTTTTAGCATTTGTTGATGGCGTCAACAAAAGCATGCTTTTCGTTGTTGCAACTGCCTGCTTTATTACTTCGTTTTTCCTGGTTTTGTATACCATCGACATTATTGTTTTCAGAGAAGTCAACAAAATGTACCGAACCATTCATAAGCTGAAAATGAAGGATTTTAATATGGTTCCGCGCAAAAAGCTGATCCAAGAACTGAATCCTTTAAAAACGCTGAATGACGAAATTTTCGTTTATGTTTCTAAAAAACAAAAGGAAATCGATGAATTGAAAAAGCTGGAATTATTCCGGAGAGAATTTCTTGCTGACGTTTCACACGAATTTAAAACTCCCATTTTTGCCGCCCAGGGATTTATCCACACACTTTTAGATGGTGCGATGGAAGACGAAAATGTACGTGAGCGTTTCCTGAAAAAGGCTGCGAAAAATCTGGATAGTCTGGATGTACTGGTTAAGGATCTGCTGGTACTTTCTCAAATGGAAACAGGTGATATCAAGATGAATATCGCTGCCGTGGATATGCATCAGTTGAGTCTGAATATTTTCGGTCGTCTTGAAAATATAGCTCAGGACCGCAACATTACACTAAAAGTAAAACCCGATGACCTGGCGGAAGTCTGGGTGAAAGCAGATCTTGACAGGATCGAACAGGTCATGTTAAACCTGATTGAAAATGCGATAAAATATGGAAATGAAGGAGGAAAAGTGATTGTACATTTTAACAGTGGTAAAAAATTCGTAGAAATTTCTGTTCGGGATAATGGTCCGGGTATACCACCGGAGCACTTAACCCGTATATTTGAGAGATTTTATCGTGTGGATAAAAGCAGATCCAAAGAGCGTGGCGGGACTGGCTTGGGCTTGGCAATCGTGAAACATATCATTAATGCGCACGATACCAAAATTGCAGTAATGTCAAAACCGGATAAAGGCACGACATTTACTTTTAAACTTGAAAAAGTATTCCAGGGCTCGACACACGCTGATCACGAAGAATCATTTATAACACAGACGAATTCTTAATTTATTTACCAACCCATAAATTTTTTCCCATGTTTGTTCATAACGTATTTTTCTGGCTTAAAGATAAAGAGAACGAAGAATCAAGAAAAGCACTTGCAGCTGGTCTTGAAACACTGAAAGCTATCGAATCAATCGTATCTGTTTACATCGGTACACCGGCATCTACCCGCAGACCAGTTATCGATGCAAGCTATGATTTTGCTGAAATCATGATATTTGACGATGAGGCTGGCCACGATGTTTACCAGGTTCACCCACTTCATAAAAAGTTTGTTGAAGACTGCGCACACCTTTGGGAGAAGGTTGTGATCTACGATGTAGAGGCTTAACAAATATTCACAAAAGATATCCACAAGTTATCCACACACATAATGTGGATAACTTGTGGATATCATGTTTAAAAAGGCCTATACAAGCTACCAGATCAACTTTTCAGGTTGTCAACAACTGTGGATAACTCATTGGATCGTTTATTGTATTGTAACTATTCCATATTATTTATTGTTATATGATCGTTACAGTTGAACAACTTTAAACAAACGAACCATGAAAAAGATCAGAATTGCTAGTTTATATATTGGAATACTTGTCGCAGCCATGAGCGTTTCATCCTGCGTTTATCACTCCCGCGCTCCATATTACGATAATGGATATGGCTACGGCGGTGGTTACTATGGAGCTCCCGGCCCTACTGTGATTGTTAGACCGACACCTCCTCCAAGAGTTGTTTACAGAAATAATTATCGTGCAAGAAGACATTACGACAGACACAGCTATCGTAGTTATAACAGACAAAGAAACAACCGTTATGGCCACAATGATCGTGGACATGGACCACGTTAATCTGATATAGAAAAACAGAAAGAGCCGGGAGATTTGATTCTTCCGGCTCTTCTGTTTTTCCAGGTTTCAAAAATTACTTCGCTCCGTCAATACCTGATTTGGATGTTTTTGCTTCAATTGGCGCTTTAAATTTCGCATTTTCAATTTTCATCACGACGGCATTGGGCCATCTGCGGTTGGTATAAAAACGCTGACCATTCACTGCACTTATTCCCAAACCGATTGGCGTTGGTGCAATTTTGACAGATGCATCAAAATTATTCACATATTCAACCAGTTCACTTTTATAACCCATGATACTAACCTTTGTTTTAGCATTTCCTTCGATCATTGGTAATAGGAAATCACGTCTTTCTCCATATTTCCATTCTTCCGGCGTATTTCTTGTTACAAAAGCATAGATATACTTATCATCATTAGATTGCGTAAACCAGATATTTTTATCCCGGATTACAGGCAATGGTTTTACCGCATAGATCGATTCACGGTTAGCAAAATTCCATAGCGCAATTTCTCTCAGCAAACTTTCCTGCTCGATCTGGATTTCTCCGTTTGGCTTTGGGCCAACATTCAATAAAAAATTCCCGCCTTTCGCACGAATTTCTATCAGCATATTGATAATCTCAGTCCCGGATTTTTGCGGATCATTTGTCGGTTTATACTGCCAGTCCGTTCCCATCGTATAACAAGCTTCCCACGGACGCGGCGATGCTTTGTCGGGAATATTCTGCTCCGGCGTATTCATGGCATCTCTGGTGATAACCAAATCAGGATTGATACTCCATGCATATTCACGCAGTCCGTCGCCCGGACCGTCAAAAAACATGATATCGATTTTTCCATAATTAGTCAAAAGCTCTTTCACCTGCTGCTTGTCATATTCCATCAGCTTTGGATTATTCATCGGGAATTGTTTTTCGTTTTGTAACCGCCCTAACGGAATATTGTTTTGATGAAAAAACAGAAAATCCTCTGGAGAAAAATAAATTCCTATTGCAATTCCCTGCTTACGAAATGCGTCAATGATTTCCTTTGTCACATCACGTTTGAAAGGCGTATTCATGACATTAAAAGTTGTGGACTTCGTATCAAACATGCAAAACCCTGAATGATGTTTGGTCGTAAAAACAACATATTTCATCCCTGCCAAACGCGCCAAAGTAGCCCATTCGTCCGGATCAAATTTCTTTGGATTGAAAAAAGTCGGCAATTCTTTCATGTAACGTTCCACATATTCATCAGACGCGCCGGCCAAAGAATGGCTGATAACAGCCCCCAGGGAAACGTCAACATTCCAGTGAATGAACATACCAAAACCCAGATCCTGAAACCATTTTACACGCTCAGGATTATTGACAACCTGTTGTTGTGATTGGGCAAAAAGAGAAAAACTGCAAAATAATGCTAGAAAAAATATTCGTCTGATCATAACTTAAAGAATACGAGATGTAAGTTAAGGATGTATAAAGCAGTATAAAATACTCTAAACTGATCGTTTTTTATTCATAAACTATCGCAAAATAGACTGTCTGCAAATTTGTTCGTAAAATTGCATATAGCTTTTTATTCCTATTCCCGGACATGCTCGCAGTTGCAATCATCGCTTATTTGTTATTGAATCTTGGCATTGGACTTTGGGCTTCGCGTAGAGTCAATACCACCGCAGACTTCGTATTGGCGGGTAGGCGTTTACCTCTTTTTCTGGCAGCATCGGTAACTTTCGCGACCTGGTTTGGCTCGGAAACTATTATGGGCGCCCCGGCAGAATTTATTGATAAAGGACTATTGGGCGTGATTGAAGATCCATTCGGCGCAGCACTCTGCTTATTTCTGGTAGGACTGTTTTTCGCCAGAAAATTTTATAAAATGAATATCATCACCTTTTGTGATTTTTTCAAAATACGATATGGTCGTCCGGCAGAATTACTTTCTGCATTGATGATCATCCCCTCCTATTTCAGCTGGATTGCTGCGCAGCTACTTGCCATGGGAATTGTTTTGAAAGTAATTTTGGGTTGGTCGTTAACAGAATGTATTCTATTAAGTTCTTGCGTAGTGATTTTATATACGATCTGGGGCGGTATGTGGTCGATTTCTGTTACAGACTTTTTACAGACCATTATGATCATCGTCGGATTGCTGATTGTGGCGATCGTTTTATACCTGAAAGTTGGTGGTTTTACCCCGCTTTTGAAGGCCGCACCAAAAGATTTTTTTAGAGCTTATCCCCAATTTACATTTAAAGATTCCATCGAATATTTTGCTGCCTGGATCACCATCGGTTTGGGATCCATTCCTCAACAGGATGTTTTTCAAAGAGTGATGTCTGCTAAATCTGCGAAGGTTTCTGTCAGAGCAACATTGTTGTCCTCGTTTATGTATTTGACCGTTGCCCTGCTTCCACTATTTATCGGGCTTTGCGGTCATCATTTGTATCCGGAATTAGGCAACGATCGTCAGATGATTATACCCAATATGGTATTACTTCACACGGGTTTACCTTTGCAGATACTGTTTTTCGGTGCTTTGGTTTCTGCAATTTTAAGTACAACCAGCAGCGCAATTATGGCTCCTGCTGCAATTTTAGGAGAAAACGTAATCAAATTTTTTCGACCTGAAATTACGGACAAACAATTGTTGTTAATTATCCGCATGGGAATTGTTGTAATTACGGGCGTCTGTATTTTCATGGCCGCCACGCGAGAAAGTATTTTTGAACTCGTAGCCGAATCATCTGCTTTCAGTCTCGTTTCACTTTTTATTCCGTTAGCTGCCGGGATTTACTGGAAACGAGCAAATCAGCTCGGATGTATTTTATCAATGGTAGCCGGATTGGTAATCTGGATGTTATCCATATGGGCTGAGACAGAATATCCTCCGCTTATTTATGGTTTGCTTGCAAGCGGATTGGCTATGGTGTTGGGAATTTATTTTGAAAGGATATTTCAAACTCGTATTCTGGCAAGTCCTGGTGAATAATATTATTTCAAAACCAGAAACAAAGAACTCCCAAAAGGCGCCGTTGGGAGAAAAACACTTTCCATATAGGTAATCGTTTTCAAAATTCCGTTGACAAAATCTCCCGGATAACTTACGTCAGAATGTAAATCAGTTTTACTTATTTTTCCTGAGCGCATTTGATATCGCTGCCATTTCCTCACCAGCCAAATCGGCAGCGAAAGGAAAAACGGCCAGTACGTATGATTGTCAATTTTCAGATTAGCAGCCTTTGCGTAACCGGCAAAATCTTTCAATACAAACCTTCTCGAACTTCCAACGGCCACGTCGTGTGTTCCGGAAAAAGCTTCATGTGCATGTATATTGATCAAAATCAAACCATTGGTATTAAGCCGGTTTTTGAAAGATTTTAATGCGTTTATAATTTCAGTATCGTCAAGAAAATAAAGTGCATCATTGCAGCAAATCACATCGAAAGTCTCACCTTTTTTAAAAGAATCCACATTTCTCAAATCGCCAAAACTTACATCCAGATTCCTTTCTTTTGAAAACTCGATCGCGTGTTGAGAATAATCAAATCCAATGGCATTGCGATAATCGTTTATTTTAAAAAAAGAAAGAAGTCCGCCAGTCCCACATGCCGCATCCAGAATGGTAATGTCTTTATTCTTTTTAAAATGTTTTTTAATTTGATATAAAACTTTTTCATGAAGGATTTGATACCACCACAATTTTTGTTCAACCTCAAACATCCGCTGGTATTCAGCCCGGTTATTAATCATAGAATATTTTCGCTGTTGTATTTAATAACATATTGCGGCTGGCCGCTTTGCGCCATAAAACTTTTACCAATATATTCTCCCAAAACACTAAGCAAAGTACATTGAATACCACCAACAAATAGTACAGCTGCCGTAACCACCTGCCAGCCTTTTGGATCCGGACCAATCATCCATTGACCGGATAAGAATAACAGAAAGAAAAAACCAAGTCCGAATAAACCCAGACCAATCGGCATGAAAAGGCGGATCGGAAGCGAAGAATAGCAAAACAAGATATTGAGAAAAAGAGAAATTAGCTTTCGCCAGGTATAATTTGACTTACCTTCTTCACGTTTTTGATGAATGACCTGAACAGTTCCTATATTATTGGTAATCCTGAAAATCAAACCGTCAATGTAAGGATAAGGACCCTTATACTTAATAATCTCCTCCACCACTTCTTTTCGAATTAATTTAAAGCTCGACAGATATAAATCTTTCGGTTTGTTCAGCAAATAACTGGTAATCCAGTTTACCAGCCGGCTGCCAAGATTACGATAAATGGCATGCTCTTTTTTAGAATAAAAAGTATAAACTACATCATAACTGCCCTCTTCTGCCCGGTTGACAAGTTTTCTTATTTCATCCGGCGGGTTTTGAAAATCATCATCAATCATGACACAAAATTCTCCACTGGCCCAGTTCAAACCACAGATCACTGCATTAAATTCACCATAGTTCCGGCGTAAAGCTATAAATCTTACATTTCCAGATTCTGTTGCCAGCCTGCTGCAAATTATATTGGAGCGGTCTGAACTTCCATCACTGATCAAAATAATTTCAAATAGAATATCTTTCAATTCCTGTTGTAATTTCTTAACCAGTAATTCAATTGTAGCTTCGCTATTATATACAGGTATGATGACGGATAATTTCATTGCAGTTTTTCAAATGTATTTACAGCGTTGATGACAGCAGTAACTTCCTGATCCGTCAGTATCGGATTCAGCGGTAGACTCAGAACTTGTTCATGAATTTTTTCTGTAAGCGGCAACTCCAAATGGCTGAGGTTTTGATAGGCTTTTTGTTTGTGAAAAGGTAAAGGGTAATGCACATTGGTTTGTACTCCTGCCCTATCCAGATGCTGAATTAAAGCAGCTCTCTCGGAATGTCTTATCACAAACAAATGCCAGGCATCTTCATCAATCCGGTCTGCGGGAGGTAAAACAAGATCTTTCAACTTTATTTCTGTCAGATAACGTCTGGCGATTTCCCGTCGTTTCTTATTATCTCTATCCAAAAATGGCAATTTCACATTCAAAATAGCTGCCTGGATTTCATCCAGTCGACTATTAATTCCCTGATATTCATTTTTATATCTTTCCTTCGATCCATAATTCCGCAGATAGAATATTTTCTCTGCCAGTTCGGCATCCATAGTGGTTACAGCACCGGCATCTCCCAGTGCTCCAAGATTTTTTGTTGGATAAAAACTGAAAGCTGTGGCATCAGCGATACTTCCTGTTTTTCTGTTTTGGTACAATGCTCCATGTGCCTGTGCTGCATCCGAAATAATTTTCAGATTATAACGAGCTCCGATTTCCATGATTTTATCCATTTCACAGCTCCGACCATATAAGTCCGCACAAAGAATCGCACGTGTAAGCGGCGTAATTCGTTCCTCAATTCTACCCGGATCGATCAGCATTGTAACCGGATCAGGTTCTACCAAAACCGGAATTAAATTTAAGTAGCTTACCGGTAACACTGATGCTATATACGTACTGGCCGGAACGATAATTTCGCTTCCTTCGGGAAAGTCATAGGCACGAAGAATGAGGCCAATGGCATCCAGTCCGTTAGCTACTCCTATGCAAAAACTGACGTTACAATATTCCGCAAAAGAATTTTCAAATGACAGCAATTCAGGACCCAGAATATACCATCCGGAGCGAACAGCACGTAAAGAGGCCTCCTCAATAGCTTTAAGATACGGCTTATTGATTTGATTTAAATCCAGAAAAGGAATCATAAAGAGAACTCTTGCGAACGCAGTAAATAAGGTTCATCAATATAATCTGCTCTGTCGTAATATTCATTTGACAAGACCAAAAGAATAGAATCTTTTGAAAATGAATCCATTATATGCCAGTCCTTAGGTTCCAGAACAAGGCAGCTTGCCGGATTGTCCAAAATAAAATCCTCTTCACTCTTCCCGTCACAACTGTATATGTGGCAGCTCCCATTCAGGCATATGAGCGCATTCCACGAACTGTGATGCCTGTGACCACCGCGACTAAGCTCCGTAGCTCCATAGATATAAAATACCCTTTTGATTGTACCGGGAATAATTTTTTCAAAAACCGTCAGATTCCCTGAATCTGCATTAAAAGTGTCCAGTTGTAATAATTTAGGCATAGATGATGGGTTAAATTATATTTTGACATATAAAGCAAGATAACTAGTGCTGTGGGGCAGGATTTTATTAAAGTTCTTAAATAAATCTTGTTAAATTTTATATCGGCTATAATTTTATTAAATGGTATGTAAACTAAAATCCGGCAAAGATTTCAGGAAAACAGATCCCATTTCATCCAGTAATCAAACAACATAAATATTTTTACAGGAAACGGTTCCATCCACAGAATCCTGTTGTAACCCATATAATAAACCATCGGGTGAATTACACAAACGGTCGCGGTAAAAAAGAGTATCAGCCTAATCGATCTCAATGAAACTGTTTGAAAAAGTATATAAAGGGCCATCAATAAAAATGGAAATCCATAGGATAATGCCCTATCAATATCATGAACATAAATTCCTGTGGCTATTAAGACGATAAATCCCAAACTTATCCCCAATAATAATATATACTTTTTAGTAAGCCACAACGCCAGAATTGCTGCGCTCATAAGCAACCACGTACCTTCAAATGCTGTCCACAGGCTGCTTCCAAGGCCATAGCGATGTGCATCAGCAAATAGAACCGGCGTGCCTAATGTGCTGTAACTGTGATCCGGGAAGTATTTACCCTTTACGTAAAACCGAACAGCAAAATAGAATATCCATGCAAACCAGATCCAGATATTTGGACCCGAGAATATATTTTTCAACAACGTAACCAGCCGGAAATCTTTAAGCTCATAGGCCTTGATTAAAATATGAAAAATCAGCAAATATCCTCCGGCAATAACAGCTCTTTCATCCGTAAAAAAAGCAATTTGCAAGGCTATAAAAATAATTGCCGGATTTCTTTTTAGCAATGCCACTAAAAGAAAAAAGTAAGCAAAACCATCGCCATAACCGTAAATATCTGCAAAAGTCCAGGTGCAGACGAAAATATTAGCAATTGAAACGACGAATAAGGCAGTTGTAATCTTATCTTTTGAAACAGAATAAACCCACCTTCCAACTTCGTAAATAAAGAAAACACCCAGAATCGATTGCAATAAAACTATAATGACAACATTATGCCCTGTCAGAAAGGATAAAAGCGGAAGTACCCAGCGAAAAATCATATTTTCACGGCGCACATCCAGGTCCATACCTTGCGGATGAAAAAGGTCATGGCTTTGATTTTGAACAAAGACCCAGGCATCCAGCTTCATGCCATGTTCACTGAGGTGACCTAATAATAAAGAGTAAGGAGGGAAAGCAAGAAAAAGAGAAATGAACACCGAAAAAGCTACAAGTTTCCAAAGCCAATATTCAGACGCAAGTTTTGATTCAATTCTTCGTCCGAAAGAATGGTAAAATTCCTCAAATAACATGTTGTCAGGGAGTGGTATTAATAACGTCCTATAAAGATAACTTTTAACCTGGCACAATTCCTAACCCCAACTCGTCATAATTTTACTTCCTTCTTCACTTTCAACAATTCGGAGATAAGCCTGAATTTCCTGTTGTAAATCTTCAACGTGGCTGATAATTCCCACTATCCGGTTTTCTTTTCTTAGGGATTTTAACGTTTCAAAAACAGTCTGTAAGGCATTTTTGTCAAGAGAACCAAAACCTTCATCGAGGAAGAAAAAGTTATGTTTTGACTCATTTCTTACGTGAATATGATCGGCCAGGGCAAGTGCAAGCGACAAAGCCGCCTGAAATTTCTGTCCGCCGGAAAGTGTTTTCAGTAACCGCATATGTCCGCCGTTCAGCAAATCCCGGACCCAAAAACTATTTCCTTCACCCAGTTCCAAATGAAGTTGCTGATGGGTCATCTGGTGGAAACGCTCATTGGCTGCGTGGATAAGATTTTGCAGATAAATACTTGACGCATAATCCACAAATCCGCTGGAACGGAATAACCTGGCCAGATCATCAAGATGTTCTTTTCTTAATTCAAGCCTGATTTTATCTTTTTGCAGCGATTCTTTTTTAGCCAGATCCTGGGCCATTTTTAAAAGCAGACCATCCAAACGGCCTTCTTCTTTTCTTTTATTATTGAGGTTCAGCGTAAGTGTTTCTTTTTGAGCAAGCACAGCCGCATGTTTTTCAGAATCGTAATGTTGATCTTCATTTTCAACTTTTAATGCTTCCAGATCTCTTTTGGCATTACTTAACATATTTTTATATTGATCAATAGCCTTTCGCTCCTGGTCAATAATAACTGGCTTTTGAAGAATTTTACCAACCCATTCCTCTGATTCAAACTGATGTTCTTTTAACTGACTTTCAATTTCAGACTGAGTGACAACTAATTCATTTTTATTCCTTTCCAGTGTTTCCTGTAAGATACTCTGGCTGCCGGAAATCGTATCTTTTTCTTTTTCAAGGATATCAAGCTGCTTTTCCGTTTGCTCATACAAACGGTTTAGATCTTTATATTGATTTTTCAACGCTTCAATTTTTTCAGAAATTGAAGCAGTATCAACATTTTCAAAGTTATCCAAACTGACCTTTTCGAGCTGTCCTGATAAGGTAGACACTGTATTTTCAATTTTCAGGATTTCATTTCTGAGATTTTGAAGCGGCTGTTCTATTTTTTCAACTTTCTCTTTTGTTTCAACTTCAATACTTTGCGAAATCGCCTTGATTGCAGCTTCATTTTGTTTAATTTCCGTCTGGATTTTTACGACTTCATCAAAATGCTTCTCAAAAACTTCTCTGTTATTCCTGTCAAATTTTGCCCAGACAAATGTTTTGTCATGGGCATCAATTCTGGCCCGAATTTCTGTCCAGCGCCGTTTAATCGTACTCTTCTGTTTTTCAAGATTTTCAATCTGGTTAAAAATTCTTTCCACCGGAGACTGGAACTGACGAATAGCCTGTTCCAGTTTTTGTAAATTAATACGCTGAACTTCGATGTTTTTTATTTCTTCAAAAACCGAATTGTCTTCATGTAAAACGGACGGATGATGTTCTGCGCCGCATAACGGACAGGGCTTACCATCTTCCAGACTATTCGCAAATCTTTGTAAAGCCAATCGCGTATTCGCCAAAACCAGCTTTTGATTCAAATCCTCACCTGCTTTTTCATTAACCAGCAAATAATCCAAAATTGAATTCTGAATCACTTCCTGACTTGCTTCCGGAAGAATTTGTAAAGAGAAAAGCTGATTTGCCTCTTCCGTTTTTATTAATAAAATGCTTTGCTGTTTTACGATTTCAGCCTTTAAATCGTCCGCTTCTTTTTTGATATTAATCCTGCTTTCAGTTAAGCTGTCCGACGTAGTATACCAAACTTTAATCTGGCTAAGCTCCTGAATATCTGACAAATTGGCTTTTATTTTTTCATTCAGTTCTTCTTTTTCCAGCTTTTGTATTTTCAATAATTCAATCGCTTTTTCCTTTTCCAGCAATTTTATTTCTCCTCTTAAAAGCGCGCCCTTATTTTTTTCCAAAGAGATTTTATTTTCAACAATCTGGATCACTTTTCCCAACTCCTCAGCCGTATCCAGTAATTCTTGCCGCTTTTCATATTGCGGCTGAATTTTTGCCAGTATTTCTTTTTGTTGTGTTAAGGTAGAATCCAGTTCAGCATTTCTTCGAAAGTTTTTTTCGAATAATTGCTTATCTCTTTCAATGGCACCGACATAGGACTTCTTTCTGTCAAAAAGCGATTTAAAATGCAGCGAGCAAATCTCAAAAACCCGGAGCGTTTCTTCGCGCAATTCCATATCCGGTTTTTGCGATTCCAGGCTGAGAATTTGATTATTAAGCAATTGCAGTTTTTCCGCAATCAGCTTTATTTTCTGAAACTGGCTTTCAAGTTCAGTCTGCGTAGCAAGTTCCTCATGGATTGACTTGATCAGCTGTCTTATTTCTTCCCTCTTGATTTCCTCAGCCGAAATCATTTCGGGCGTTACTTCACCCAGTGTCAGTAACTGTCCATCCAGATTTGATAATTCCAGATCATTCTGTTTGCTGAGCGTCCCAACTTTCCGGCTCAGATCATACTTTTCCAGTTGGAAAAGTTCTTTCATCATGCGCGTTCTCTCAGCATCTTTCAGTTCAATAAATTCCTGAAAACGACCCTGTGGGATAATGATCGTACGACGAAAATTGTCATAACTTAATCCAATAATCCGTTCCGCATTTTCTTCATCCGGAAGAGGCATCCAGGCGCCTTCAACCCATTTATACGCTTTTCTTTCAAAGGTTTTTACATCTTTAAAATTCTTGCTGTTCCTTCTTCCTTTAACCGTAAACCGGTATAACTCCGCTGGTTTTCCCGCAATACATTCAAAATCAATGAGCAACTCGTCCGACCGCAGGTTCATCATATTATAAGTACGATCGTCGCCCGAGCGGTTCAGACGCTCTGTATCTCCATAAAGCGCAAAAGTAATTGCTTCCAGAATTGATGATTTCCCACTACCCACGGCACCGAAAATTCCAAATAAAGATGCGTCTGTTAAAGCATCAAATTGAATTTCCTGTTCCGATTGATACGAGTATAAACCTTTTATTTTGAGATACTTGGGAATCATAGTAAGGCTTTCGGCCGTCAGCAGTCGGCTATCGGCTTAATAAAGGGTGATAAATTTTGATAAGCATATTAATGACTAACGTCAGAAGCCGATTGCTGGCTGCCGAAAGCCGACGTCCCCAATAAATCTTCCAGATAAATCCTGTCGTTGCTGAGTCTTGGAACCTTGTTTTGTCCGCCCAGTTTGTTGCGTTTTGACATCCAGTTATAGAAAGTATTCGCCGGGGCAAAATGCACAAGTGGTGATAACAGCGCCATATCCTTATACCGTTTTGCGTCATAGTCAGAATTTACTTCACGCAAAGTTTCGTCCAGAATTCTGGTAAACTCATCATGATTTTCGGGCTCTTTCGTGAACTCGATAATCCATTCATGACGCCCACGGTAACCATCGCCCATGTAAACGGGTCCGGCTGTATAATTGGCTACGAGTGAATCTGTATTTTGGGCAGCAATTTTGATAGCATGATCTGCATTTTCAACGATAACTTCTTCACCAAAAGCATTGATAAAATGTTTTGTACGTCCACTGACTTTCAGGCGAAAAGGATATTTGGAAGTAAATTTCACTGTATCGCCAATCAGGTAACGCCACAGACCGGCATTGGTAGAAATCACCATTGCATAGTTTTTTCCTACTTCAATCTCATCAAGCAATAGTGCTTTCGGATGTTGTTTTCCAACTTCATCAATGGGTATAAATTCGTAAAAAATGCCATAATCCAGCATTAAAAGCATTTCTCCAACTTTGGAAAGATCATCCTGAATGGCGAAAAAACCTTCGGACGCACTGTAAGTTTCAAGATAAGTTACCTGCTCGGAAGGAAAATATTTTTGCGTGAATAAATCACGGTAAGGCTCAAAAGAAACGGCTCCATGAACAAAAACTTCAAAATCCGGCCAGACTTCAAGCATATTTTTTTTACCGGTTTTGGCAAGAATCTGATCCAGCAAAACGATCGTCCAGGTTGGTACTCCTAAAATACTGGTGACATTTTCCTGCGAACAAATTTCAGCCATTTTTTCCAGTTTGCTTTCCCAATGATCCATAAGCGCCACTTCCAAAGGAGGTGTGCGCATGAATTCACCCCAGGCAGGGAGATTTTGCATGATTACCGCAGAAACATCTCCAACCTGTGTATAATCATCAAATGGATTTGCATGTAAAGTTCCACCGATTGATAAACCTTTTCCATCAAAAACCCGTGTTTCGGGCCTGTTATGAATCAGGAGCGTCATCATGTCTTTGCCGCCTTCATAATGACATTCTTCTAGTGCTTCCGGAGAAACGGGAAGAAATTTGCTTCGGGCGTTTGTTGTTCCTGATGATTTTGAAAACCACTCGATCTGTGACGGCCAAAGAACATTGGGCTCCCCTTTTAGAACGCGTTCGATGTATGGATATAATTCTTCATAGGAAGAAACCGGAACCTGCTCCTGAAATTCCTTTATGGATTTTATTTGACCAAAATTATATTTTGTGCCCCATTCGGTATATCTGGCCGTTTCAATTAGTTCAGAAAATATACGTTGCTGGGTTTCAACAGGGTTTTTCATAAACTGCTCGATCCTTTCAAAGCGTCGCTTCAAAAACCACACAGTCATATTATTCACCAGTTTCATAGTAATCGGGTTGTTGACAAATCCTTATCAGGAATTTCTCAAAAATAACAAAATAAATGGAGAGGGAATAAGATTGCAACCTTATTCCCTCTCCATCGTATCAAAATCTTTTTATGCTTTTGTACTAAATTTTCTATAAAGGAAAAGAAGTAAAACAGCACCTAAAATGGCAATAAAAAGACTACCAATATTAAATCCGTCGACAGGACCATATCCCAGCAGTGAAAATATCCAGCCGCCGACAACAGCCCCGGCAATACCTATCAATATTGTCACCAAAAATCCTCCCGGATCTTTTCCCGGATGTAATGCCTTTGCGATGGCCCCTGCTACTAATCCAACGATAATCCAAGTCAAAATGCCCATAGTGTCTTCTGTTTATAGTGTTAGAAATTTGAAAGCTTTTCTAATATTATAAAAAGTATACCGAACCTGAAAATTTCACAAAAATATCCTGAAAAGTAACTTGATGAACTTCGGGAAACAGACAAAATCCCACTATAATTAATTGCAGTTCTGGGTTTAAGCGAATAAAATTTATTTATCAAAGAACATGTTGCTTCCACCCGCTTTCCTTTCGATTGTGGACATGACTTCCTTATAAGATGAGGAAATTCTTAATGCTTCCGGTGTCTGGCGCGTAACTGGGGAACCAACAATCTTAGCCAGAGCAGCGGCTAATAACGGATCTTTCGGATTACCGTAAGGATACAATCTCAGTCCTTCTTTTGCCGCTATATCCGGTGTAAAACCTGTTGAATAATCGGATTGTTTCAGACTATTGTAAGATCTGGTAACAATCGGCTGCAATCCCCATTTTACTTTTCCGGTCTTATCACTTAGTGTAATAGATCCAACATTTTTGCCCACCGTTTTATCTCCCACCAGCGTAACCGTCATGTAGGGTTTCAATCCATTGATAAGCAATTCACTTGCAGAAGCGGTGCGTGAAGAAACCAGAACAATCAGATTAGTAAGATTTGAGCCGATATTCTGGCTTTTGGAAGCAAATTTGTCATTGAAATAATCATCACCGTATTCTTTTTGAAGTACGGGTGTGATGGTAGCGTTATAGCCTTTGTAATAAAATACTTTGCTATCAGATATATTCTTTCCAATCAGACTGGCCAGATTTGTCGCTGAACTTACATAACCTCCCGGATTATACCGCAGATCCAAAATTAGAGAATTTACATTTTTGGCTTTAAATGCAGCAATTTTATTATCAAGTTCTGTATCATATTCCTTTTTATCGCTTCCGTTTTTACTGGTAATAAACTGGTGATAAACAAGATAACCAATGGTGTTGCTTCCGTATTGAAAAGTGGTATCAAAGAAAACCGGATCTTCCTGAAAACTTACCGGCGTGACATCTTTTTTAACAGTTGTTTCAACGATAGAATCTTTGTCCGTTAAACTTCCCATCGTAAAAGTTTTCGATGCATCAGAATAAACCAGATCGTAATAATTCGATGCGGTAAGTTTCTGGTCATTGATCCGGGTAAAAACGGCGCCACGCTTAATACCAGCCAGAGCGGCGGGTGAACCGGGCAAGGTATAAGCAACGAGACCTACAATATTGGAGCCGCCGGTTGGATAGTAAAACAGCTTCAATTCCATCCCCGTGGTTTTGGTTGATCCGCTTAATTCTGCTTTTAAAGCATCCGCATCACTTTCAATCCATGAAAAACGGTCCCCGTCGGGACGAGATGTTGCGTCAAATTTGTATAACAGAGAATTGAAAAAGGCTTCCGGCTCCTGATTAAGGTCTGGATTTGCCGTAATTTTATCATTCCAGTAATACCAGGTTTTCATCTGATCAAGAATCCATTGATTGGTTTCCGTATTGGTAGCAGGATCAACATTTTTTTCATGACAAGCTGCCAAAAAACCAGTTACAAAAAGTAGCAGAACAAAGACCTTTTTCATTAAGTTATTTTAGTTTGTTGACAAAAAAACTTCTTCAATGATATCACAAGCAGCATTCATTTGTTCTTCGGTGATTACCAAAGGCGGAGCAAAACGGATTTTATTACCATGTGTAGGTTTGCACAACAATCCTTTGTCCATCATTTTATAACACAAATTCATCGCCGTAGCACTTTCTTCCGTGTCATTTATTACAATCGCATTTAATAAACCCTTGCCACGAACCAATTCAATCAGATTACATTTCCCCTTCAAAGTTTCCATTCTATGACGGAAAAGCTGTCCCATAATCTCAGCATTTTCAGCCAGATTTTCATCCTCCACAACTTGCAAAGCAGCCATTGTTACGGCGCAAGCCAAAGGATTTCCACCATAAGTTGAACCGTGTTCCCCGGGAGCAATGGTCAGCATAATTTCATCACTGGCAAAAGCTGCGGAAACCGGCATAGTTCCGCCTGATAATGCTTTTCCAAGAACCAGAATATCCGGCTTCACATCTTCCCAGTCACAAGCCAGTCTTTTTCCGGTTCGCCCGATTCCTGTTTGCACTTCATCCGCAATAAACAAAACGTTATATTTTGTACACAAATCGCGTACCCCTTTCAAATATCCTTCTTTTGGTACCACAACCCCTGCTTCTCCCTGAATGGGTTCAACCATGAAACCGGCAATGTTTGGGTCACTTTTAAATGTATTTTCCAAAGCTTCAAGATCATCGTAAGGAATGATCAGAAAACCTGGTAAAAACGGTCCGTAATCATCAGTACTTGACGGATCTGTCGAAGAAGAAATGGCGGCCAGCGTACGTCCCCAGAAATTTCCGGAAGCATATACCGTTTTGGCTTGGTTTGCTGCAATGCCTTTCACCTTATAAGCCCATTTCCGGGTAAGTTTCAAAGCAGTTTCACCTCCTTCAACACCGGAATTCATCATCAAAACCTTGTCATAACCGAAATATTCACATAGAAATTTTTCACATTCTCCCAGTTTGTCGCTGTAAAAAGCACGGGAAGTCAGCGTCAATTTTTGCGCCTGCTCAATCATGGCAGCGATAATTTTCGGATGACAATGTCCCTGACTGACAGCGCTGTAAGCTGATAAAAAATCGAGATATCGTTTTCCTTCCACATCCCAAACATACACACCTTCACCTTTGGAAAGCACCACGGGCATCGGTTTGTAATTGTGCGCGCCGTATTTTCCTTCCAACTCCATTGCAAGTTGTGTCGCCTCGAGCATGGTTGTGTCTGTATAATTTGCCATCATATTTACGTTAAAGCAGATTCATTCGATTTAGATTGTGCAAAAATACGCAAATCACGGGTGTTTTAAGCGAAACGAAAAAGTAAAGAATCAAACCAACTCTTTCTGATTCGAATATTTCTCCCGCGAAGCCTTAATCGCAGGCATGTTTTCCAAAGCCCAATCCACAAGCAGCGACATGGCAGGCAATAAACTTTCTCCAAGCGGCGTCAAAGTATATTCAACCCGTGGAGGTACCTGCGGGTAAATTTTTCTGGAAATGAGTCCATCGGCTTCCAGTGTTTTCAACGTCACCGTCAGCATTTTTTGAGAAATGGTGCCGATGATTGCGTTCAGCTCATTAAAACGCAAAGTGCCGGCTTCACCCAAAATTGTAATGACCAGAATAGACCATTTGTCGCCGACCCGGTCCAGCACATTTCTTACCGGACAATCTTCCAGCACGACATATTTTTTCAAATTTTCTTTTATCATAATTGCCTGATGGTCAGCATTAGTTACTTCAAAGTAAGTTATTGGTTTTCGCGTACGTTATTGTGCTACGCTAAGTTACCAATTACCTTTAACTATACAAAAGTAACTATTGGTTTAAAACATAAAGAAAAAAAGACATGAGCAAGATTTTGGTAACCGGCGCGACCGGACATTTAGGCACTGCCGTAATAGAATTCCTTTTGAAAAAAACAGATGCTTCCAACATTAGCATTCTCGTTCGTGATGCAGAAAAAGCGGAAAAATTTAAAGCAAAAGGAGTCACTATACATGTTGGTGATTATGATAACAGCGAAGCACTTTTGAAAGCATTTGAAGGTGTTGATAAAGTGTATCTGGTTTCCGGACTGGCTCATAATCGTGGCGAACAGCATGAAAAAGTTATCAATGCAGCGAAGGAAGCAGGTGTGAAACAAATTCTTTACACCAGTTTTCAGCGCAAAACCGAAGCGGCGGATTCGCCAATCGGATTTATTGCGGAAAGTCATTTGTATACCGAAAAAGTGTTGAAAGCCTCTGGCGTGACTTACACGATTTTACAACACGGTTTATATGCGGACGTGATCCCAATGTTTGCAGGCGAGCATCTTCTTCAAAGCAAAACCATTTATTTGCCTGCAGGTGAAGGAAAAACGGCTTTTGCTACAAGAGAAGATTTTGCAGAAACAGGTGCGAATATTTTACTGGACGAAACCGGAAAATTCGATAATCAGTCTATTGAACTGTCAGGTTCAGCTGCAATTAGCTTTACCGAAATTGCTGCGATCATTTCAAAAGTTACAGGAGAAACAATTTCTTATGTTAATCCACCCGTTTCTGAATTTATCGAGACACTGACAAACGCAGGTGCTCCGGCGGAAATTGCAGGACTTGTTGCCGGTTTTAGTCAGGCGATTGGTTTGGGAGAATTTGAAGCAACAAATGGTGAATTGGAAAACATTTTGGGCAGAAAACCTGCAACGGTTGAAGAATATCTGACAGGCGTTTACGGGAAAGCATAATATTTCGAAAAACTTCTAAAAACAGGACTGCTTTTTCGGGCAGTCCTGTTTTGTGTTATAGTGGAATGAACATTTTGCACTGGCCTTAATGAACCAATTTGAAGTATATAGTGGAAAGTAATTTTGCCACGGAAGTATTTCTTTTTTATGCGTTCAAAAATTCAATCTTACAGTTTCCTGCCGACTTTCAAATGGTCAGCCATTTGCCTTGTGCTGCTTTTTTCCGGTTTCGCCCATTCCTTATTTGCCCAGACTGTAAATCTTAAAAATGCAGTCTTGATGGTTTCTCCGGCTATTCCGTCTCCGATGAAGGAAACTGCCGCTGCGGTACTTTCCGAAGAAATCGCAAAAAGAACGGGTTTTGGTTTGAAAAATGCTGCCGTCTGGCCGAAAGCCGGAGTGCCTACAATTGCGCTTGTCTTATCATCCGATACTGAATTATTTGGAAAACCGGCTCCTGCAAAACGGACGGGTGAAAATCCTGAATTTAAAAAAGAAGGCTACCGCATTGTCACAGAAACTTCTGAAAAAGGAAATATTATCTGGATCATCGGTGCGGATTCCCGTGGTATTTTATTTGGTTCGGGCTGGTTGCTGCGGAATTTGAGCATGGATAAAAATATACTTCAACTGGATGAGAAAGCAGATTTTGCCACTTCTCCCGATTATCTCATTCGGGGCCATCAGTTGGGTTACCGGACCACGGCCAATACATACGACGCCTGGACAACCGGACAATTTGATCAGTACATCCGTGAACTGGCAATTTTTGGTACCAATGCCATTGAAGGAATTCCTTTTCAGGAAGGCGAAGCGCCGAGTCCGCATTTTAAAATTCCTTCTGCTGAAATGCGGATCAGAATGAGTGAAATGTGTCAGAAATATGACATGGATTACTGGGTTTGGACGCCGGCTACTTTCAATCTGAAAGATGAGGCCAAGCGAAAAGCAGAAATTGAAATGCATGAGGAGTTTTACAAAAAAGCGCCGCGTCTTGATCATATATTTTTTCCCGGCGGTGATCCCGGAGAAAATCACCCTTCGGACGTGATGCCGTTTTTGAAGGAGTTGCAAAGCCGGTTGGTAAAATATCATCCGAATGCCAAAATGTGGATTTCGTTGCAGGGATTCAGCGTGGAGCAGATCGATTATTTTTACAAATATCTTGAAACCGAAAAACCAGCCTGGCTTCAGGGCGTGGTATCCGGTCCGGGCAGTCCGCCTATGGCTGAAACCCGATACCGCCTTCCGAAACAATATCAGCACCGCGAATATCCCGACATCACCCACGCCATCCGCTGCGAATTTCCGGTGGAAAAGTATGATCAGGCTTTTGCTTTGACGCTCGGAAGGGAATCTGTGAATCCGCGGCCTTATGCTTTTGCCAAAATCCATGAAAAATACGCGCCCTTTACCGATGGTTTTGTGTCCTATTCCGATGGCAGCCATGATGATGTGAACAAGGTTTTGTGGAGCATGCGTGCCTGGGATGTGAAAAAAGATGTGCACCAGATATTGAAAGAATATGCCCGTTTTTTCTTTGGGAAAAATATTGATAATGCCGTAGCCAGTGGTATCGAAGCGCTGGAACAAAACTGGAAAGGTTCGCTGGCTGAAAACGGCGGTGTTGAAATGACGTACCAGTTCTGGAAAAACCTGGAAAGTACCAATCCAAAATTGAAAGATAACTGGCGCTGGCAAATGCTGTTGCTGAGAGGATACTACGACGAATATACCCGCCTGCGACTGATCAACGAGCAGGAACTGGAAAAACAGGCCAACGAAATTCTGGCCAAAGCAGATAACCAGACCATCACAAAATCCATGGATCAGGCACTGGCGATTGTCAACAAAGCCGATACCGAGCCGATTGCCAGAGATATCCGCAAACACATCGAAGACCTGAGCGATGCCTTGTACATTTCCATCGGTTTGCAAACGAGCTCGGCCAAACATAAACCAAGAAATCCGGAGCGCGGCGCGGTGATGGATTTTGTAGATTACCCACTAAACAACCGCTGGTGGCTGGCTGATGAATTTGAGAAAATCAAAAAGATAAAAGACCCGGCAGAACAGCTGGCGATGTTGAAACGTATAGCGACCTGGGAAAATCCCGGCGAAGGAAGTTATTACGACGGAGTTTCAAGTGTAGCCAAAGGCCCGCGTGTAAAAACCATTTCCGACGACGCCACCGACGTGGCCTGGTGGGACAGTGGAAAAAGCAGAAAACGCCTTTCTTCCCAGCTTTTCCAAAGAGAACCGGCGTTAGATTATGTAAATTTGGATCCGGGTGCACGCTACATTATCCGCGTGGCAGGCTACGGCGAGGCCCTTTTACGTGTAGACGGACAAAGACTTTCCCCAACGATATACAACAAGGAAGAGAATTCTTTCAAAGAATGGATTGTCCCGCTATCACTTACGCAAGACGGCAAAATTTCTGTAACCTTCGACGGCCCGGAAGAATCCGATTTGAACTGGCGGAAGAATTCGAAGATTTCGGATGTTTGGTTGTTGAAGGAGTAGGTTACCAGAATAGATATCTGCAATACAAAACTTTAATTACAGATATCTATTCTTCCCAAGCATCAATAAATTCAAAATGGTTGTCTTTTAACATTTCAATAAATTCAGTCCTGTTTAAGCTATCGGCAACTCTGTAATGCCAATGTTGAAACCCAAATTCAAGATTATAAAAGTCTCGTGTTTGTTTGTAACCTAAATCTTTTATTTGCCCAATAAAGTGTTTAAATACCTCTTCATCCTTTGTATAAAGTTGAATTTTTTTATGGTCATCAAGAGTGAGATTTGATTCTCCCTGAACGCTGTGAACGACCAACTTTATAAATCCATTTTTAATTGTATTATTTTCCTGTTCAGTTAGAAAATAAATAACTTGTTCCTTATTTACAAAATGTTTAGCTACCCAGAGCTCTGTCTTTTTATCACACCAATGGCTTTGAATATAAATCCAGAATCCATCCACCGTCGGTAAAAAGTCAATTATCTTTAAAAAGGCTTCAATAAGTTTTGCTTTACCAACGACCAATTCAAGTTCAAAAATTCCATTGTCATCTTGTCCATAAGCGACAAAATTCTCTGTAATTAGATCGTAATCATATTGATCTTCTCCCGTTGATTTTGTAATCCCTACCGGTGGCTGAAACTCTTTGTCTAAGTCATCGAACGAAAAAGGATAAATTTTCTCTCTCATATATACGTCATTGGAGAGTTTAATCAATTCGTTATTTTTTTCAATAACTTCAAAATTGTCTAGCTTAAAAGCTTCAATAAGATTAGGATTTTGAAATTTTACTTTGGCAATGATTTCAAATGTATTATTTAGTGCATCACCTAAATGCAGTCCATAGGAATAGAAATTTCCATACAAGCCTGTTGTAGCATCCGATTGCCCGTTTATTAGAAGATACCAAAGTTCTTTCTTCACTGTAATATTTTGATTGCTAACCCCTGATTAGTTATCAGAAGTTTAGCAATTTAATTGTAAAATTGCATATTTGAGAAGCACAACTTTATTTTAATAGCGAATATGAATAGATAATTGTGATTAACTGATGACTATTACTTATGAATAGAAAAGAAATAAAGGCGTTGGAAAGCGCTCTGCGCAAGCAGCGAAAAGAAGTTGTTGGATCAAAAACAGCTGCTAAAAAGTTTCTGACAGACCTTGGTGTTTTTCAGCTTCTAGTTCCTAAGGGAACCAATCAAACGGTCTTAGAAAGACAGAATTCCTAATCTGTTTTTGATGTATTCTTCAAGACCCGCTTTATTATCGGATTTCACGGATGTGACGAAAGTGTTCGGGACGATATTGTTTCCGGAAGGAAAAATATGGTTTCCAGTAAGAACGATTATGATTGGCGGGGAAAGGATATTACTTCTGGGAAAATAATTATGAGCGAGCTTTGGACTTTGCAAATAATCCTCCCGGAAAAACTAAAAGTACAAAACCTTCTGTACTTGGTGCCGTTATTGATCTTCAAAGTTGTTTAGATTTTCTGGATACAGATTATCTAAGGCTTGTGCAATATTCTTATCAAAGTCTTGAATTAATAGCTTCCAAATTTGAACTAGAACTTCCTGTAAACCGATCAGGGAAAGGAACAAAGGATTTAGTTTTACGAAATCTGGATTGTGCTGTTATTGAACATCTTCACAGTATTCAACAAGCCAGCAAGTTCAGACCTTTCGGTTCTGCAAGAGGTGTTTTTGTCGAAGGTGCCGAGCTCTACCCAGGAGCAGGATTTCATGAAAAGAATCATGTTCAAATTTGTATTCGAAATCCTAATTGTATCAAGTGATTTTTTATTCCAAGGATTGAAGTTGATTGGATTTGATATTTTTGTTAAAGACTTTTCAAAATTAAAATTCAATAATCAGGTTTAAATAAATTAGTCATAAACTGACGATATTACGTCCAACATTGGATTGCTTTCGTAGACCGTCGCAAACGATCATTTATTCAAGTACGCAGTGTTTTAAGAACACTAGACACAACGGCTTAATAAGAACAAGATTTCATTCTACATAGCCAGCCACTAGTTAAGTTCTTTGTAAAGTAAAAGAAAGCATAATACTGCTTTTGAAAGAAAGCTTAGCATTATGCAGCCATTCTACCTCTTATTTTGGAAAATCAATAATAATGAAAATTGAAGATTTGCTTGCTAAAGGATATTTTCCTAGAGAATTACCACCTCCCTTTAACACAGTTGATTTCGCATCCAAATATGGTGAGTTAAAACCTCGTCTAGAGGGATGCATCACTAAGGAACCAACAAGGTGTATTGATTTCTCGGTGGCAAAAGTAGGACTGGTGAGAAAAACAATTAAAATACCCAATCCAATCCACCAAACTAGACTTTGCGAAACCATCGTAGAGAATTGGGGAGAAATTGAATTGATATATAAGCTGTCAAAATTCTCTTTTAGTCGTCCAAAACAGACAGGTACAAGGGCGTCTAATCCTGGGAAATTCAAGAATTTTATGCGGAAGGTTTTTTTAGAATCTTATCCTTACTCATATGAATTGAAAACAGACATATCAAAATACTATCCATCTATATATACTCATAGCATTCCCTGGGCCATTCATGGGAAAGCCGTCTCGAAGGCTAATAAGGGATCAAGAAGTCTTCTTGGAAATAGAATTGATAGTGAGGTAAGCAATACTATGTATGGTCAAACTGTTGGTATTCCAATGGGGCCAGATACGTCGCACATTATCTCGGAAATTATCGGTTGTAAAATTGATGAAAGAATTGCGAGCGAGTTTCCCAACTTGAAAGGATATCGGTATGTTGACGATATGTATTTCTTTTTTCATAGTGAAGCAGAAGCGGAAGATGCTTTACTTAAACTACAACAGACATTGAAGGAGTTTGAATTACAAATCAATGCAGAAAAAACAAGTATTAGAAAAATTCCAAGAGGTATCGAACCCGACTGGATTATCCAACTGCGGTCTTTTGATTTTCGTAACACTGAAATCAAGCAAAATAATGATATTATCAGTTTTTTTAGCCAGGCGTTTGATTTGGCAATAAGACTTCCAAGGACTTTGTGCTTTCGTACGCCGTTGAAAGAGTTAAACGCTTGGCTTTATTGTCAGATACGAATTTCGCTCTCTTGGAAACTATGCTTTTAAAGACAATGATTTCTGAACCTTCAACTATCAAAGAGATTTTCAGAATTCTGTATTCCCATAAATCGAAAGTTAGAGTAGCAAAGTTAGAGAACGTTCTTCTGAGCTTTATAGAATATCATTGCCAAAGAAGAAATGAGTATGAGCTAGCATGGTCGCTTTGGATTGCCAGAACTTTCGAATCGTCATTCCCGCTTCAATCGTTGGCTTATTGTCGAAAATTGAAGATCCTGTAAATGGACTCTTAATTTTGCATCTTGCAAGTTTAAACCTAATTAAGGCAGAAGATCTGGATACCTCTCGATGGGTACAAAAATTAAACGAACAATATTTGACCGATGAAAGCTGGTTGTTCGCATATGAGATCTCATTAAAAAAATGGATTGGAACTGATTTCACGTATGTTAATAGGAATCCCTATTTCAAACAGCTACGTAAGGCAAAAGTTTCATTTTATGATGAAAGTCGGCAAATTGAAGTTGTTAATTTTTCAAAAGTACAAACAGTTGAAACGGATCAGGAGGTGGAATATAGCAGTGTAAGTGGCACAGTCGACGTGCAAACTCAGACTTCAACTGATTCTAATCAACCTGTATCAAGATTAAACTATCAAAATTTAGGAGATATGCTTCGTGGCTTTGACAATATGATAGAAGGGGACGAACTGGATCTTGACTACTTAGATTATTAGGTCTCAATCATTTGGTTTTTGGATTTTTCCTAGCTCAAGGTTTACTAAGAGCTTATTTAATAAAATGTATACTCAATGGACATACTCCAACTTCACTATTATCTCGAAAATAATTCTCATTCAATGGATGCGACTGTCAAAAATAGGGCGGAAGCTGAGATTATAAAGATATTTAAAGAGGTTGCAAGTTTACTCGAATTAGATATAGATTTAGAAATAGCTGCTTTGGAGCCCGGTGGGATAAAGGAAATTTTTAAATTTTTGAGGAAAAAGAAACATGCAAAGATGGTAGGTCCAATTCTTGTTTTTTTGGGAGGTATTATCAGTGGTGTGATAGTGGACCTCGTGGTTACCGGAATACAGCATAATTCGGAATTAGATCAACTAAATGTCAAAAAGACTGAACTCGAAATCAAGAAGCTTCAAAGGGAGCTCGAATTATTAGATGACACATCTCAGGAAGTTGAAAGGCATTTAGGCAACATTATCGTTCTTATATCTCAAACAGACAGGATAAGGAGATACAAGTCGAATTTCTATTCTTCATTACTTTATGAAAGCAAGGTGGAGAAAATCGGTATAACAACCTTGGATAATAATTTTCGGGAATTATCGCCAGAAATGTTCGTAGACAGGAGTGATTTTAGGAGATATGTTGTAGACCAAATCATGATGGCTCCTGTGATATACAGGGAGGTTCTTGTTGAAATTGTTGCTCCTGTTTTAAAAAGTGGAAAGTTAAAATGGAAAGGGATTTATAACTCCGAAACAATAAATTTTAATTTACATGATGCTGAATTTAGGCAGTCAGTTATAAATCGCGAGGTAAGCTTTACAAATGGATCAATAATCAAATGTGACGTAGAGTTTGAGCGACAAATGGATCAAAACGGAGATGTGAAGGTGGCTAGTGTGAATGTATCCAATGTTACCGAACTTATTCAGGGACAGTCGGTAATGGAAACGAGCAAGGGACGGCGTAGGAGGATTATCAAGTCTCAACTTGGTTTGTTTGAATAGTTTATTAAAGCCGGGTCGCTCTCTGAACTTTGGTGAAGAACCTACAAATCGCAAACAGAGTTTAAAAAGTAAGTTTAATAATTAAATTACTAAGGAATTTGAAACAAAAAGACACTTACAAATAATTTTATAAGTGTCTTTTAACTTTTCCGTCGGGATGACAGGATTTGAACCTGCGACCTCTTGCACCCCATGCAAGCACGCTACCGAGCTGCGCCACATCCCGTAATTTTCCAAGGCTGCAAACTAATTAAAAAAAACGCAGAGTTAAAAGAGTTTTTCGCAGAGTTACGTTGAGTTTTTATTTTTTAATAATCTCTGTGTAACTCTGCGCTTAACTCTTTAAACTCTGAGTTTAAATAACTCTGCGTTTAAACAAACAAGCAATTTATATACTCTCGTTCTGCCAGTTTGGGTTGATGACTTCCTGTTTGCCTTTACGGAACCATTTGTCGCGTACTTTTTCGTTGACGTAATACATACATGGAACGAGTAGAAGCGTCAGGATGGTTGAGAAGGTAAGTCCCATGATGATCGTCCAGGCGAGGATATTCCAGAATACGGAACTCGCTCCGCCCGTCGTGATATTTGGGGCGAAATCTCTGAACAGCGCCACGAAATCCAGCGTAATACCGAATGCAAGCGGAATCAGACCAAGTACCGCCGCCGAAGCTGTCAGCAATACAGGCGTCAGACGAATCGCGCCGCCTTCGATAATTGCATTGCGCAGCGGGTAACCGCGTTCACGAAGTTCATCAATAAATTCAATGAGCAGAATCCCGTTTTTCACCACGATACCGGCCAGTGCGATGATACCCACACCGGACATGATCACAGAGAATGTTTTATCAAAAATCACAAAACCAAGCAATACCCCGATCAGCGAAAGCACGATCGTAAAGAAGATGATCAGCGGTTTCACAACCGAGTTGAATTGTGTAGCCAGGATCAGGTAAATCAGCAAAATCGCTGCGCCAAATGCCCCGGTCAGGAAGTTCATGGATTCGGCCTGGTCTTCCTGTTCACCACCCATTTTCACGGTATATCCGCTTGGTACTTTCACGTTATTTACAAGTTCCTGGATCTGGGCCACAATATCATTGGCGTTATATCCCGGCAATACATCAGAGCTCAGCGTTACAATGCGTTGCTGATCTTTCCGGTTAATCTGACTGAATGTAGTCGAGTAGGAAATGTTGGCTACGGACGTAATCGGAACCTGACGAAGCGCGCCGCCGGAATTCATATCACGGTATACAATGTTCAGACTCAACAGTTTTTCAATCTGCTGACGGTCGTCCTTTTTCAAACGGACCATAATCGGATATTCATCTTTCGCATCACGGAATTTAGAAACTTCCAGACCGAAAAGTGCCGTACGGATCGACAGTGCAATCTGCGAAGAACTGATCCCTTCGCGCTGTGCTTTTTCACGGTCAATATCAATCGTGATTTCCGGTTTGTTCGTTACCAGATCGGATTTCAACTGGTCAATTCCCGCGATACCGGAGTTTTGTACACGTTTTAAAAGATCTTTTTCCAATACCTGCAATTCCTCAAAATCATCACCCGAAATCTCAATCGAAATCGGCTTTCCGGTAGGCGGGCCGGTACTTTCACGTTCTACGGAAATTTCAGTTCCGGGAATTCCGGCTACGGCATCACGTACTTTGGTCAGCAATTCCTGCGTCGAGCGGCCGTCACGGGATTCACTTTTCACAAAAGCCACCGTCACTTTGGACTTATGCGGCGTAGCGGCACGGTCCGGGTTATTCGGGTCACCGGCATTTTTACCAACGTTGGAAATGACGGAGTTCACGATATTCATCGCTTTTTCTGTTTTCAAAACTGAGAAAACACGTTTTTCAATCACTTTTGTAATCGAATCCGTCGTAAGTGCATCCGTTCCCGAAGGCAGCTTGTTGTACACATAAATATAATCCGGATCACCGCTCGGGAAGAATTGTACTTCCGGCTTGGCAATACCGACAATGATAAACGTAGCAATCAAAAGCACGACCATCGAGATAATCGCAAATACAGGACGGTATCCTTTGATCAGCCAGGTAATCAGTTTTTTGTAATTATTTTTGAGTGCCGGAAGTAATTTGTCCTGGAAAGGAACAAGAATTCTCGGAGTCAGAATGTAGTGATTGAAAACAAAAAGCACGAGGATAATCACAAAGAAGTTACCCACACCACGGTCAACAAAATAACCAACCAAAGCCATCGCTGCCAAGATCAACATCGGACGCATGATCGCTTTAATGCTCGTATCGTGTTTTTCTTTTTCATCTTCATGACGACCCATGAACGTTACCGCAAAAACCGGGTTGATCACATAGGCTACAAAAAGTGATGACATCAGCGTCAAAATCAGCGTCAGCGGCAGGAATTTCATAAAATCCCCGACAATTCCCGGCCAGAAAAGAAGCGGGAAAAACGGTGCAATTGTTGTCAACGTACCGGAAAGTACGGGCACGAAAACCTCACCCGCAGCAGCTTTCACAGCCTGCTGGATTGTCCAGTCTTTATGATTGTTGAATAAACGGTGGGTATTTTCAATCACCACAATCGCATCATCCACCACGAGACCAATCCCCAGCAGGAAGGCAAAAAGTACGATTGTGTTCAAGGTGAAAGAAGTACCGATCACGGGGCCTAACACCGGCATTAATACAAAGGCAACGAGTGCAGAAAGTGGTACGGAAAGTCCGATGAAAATCGCGTCACGGATACCCATGAAGAACATCAGTACCAAAACCACGAAGATGAAACCGATGATAACCGTATTGATCAATTCATGCAAATCCGCACGGGTACGTTCCGACTGATCAGCTGTGATCCGGATATCCAGTCCTTGCGGCAATTCGGATTCCTTCATTTTATCAATGATCACTTCAATATCATCAGCCGCTTTTACAAGGTTAGATCCGGCTCTTTTGATCACGTTCAGCGTGATTACGGATTTGTTGTCCAGACGGGCAAAATCAAGTTGTTCTTCAAAACTGTCTGTTACTTCGGCGATATCACCCAAACGGACAACGGCGCCAGTTCCGGTACGGATACGCAGATTCGCAAGCTGAGTCATGTCAAGGAATTCTCCTTTTACACGAAGCGTACGACGCACATTTCCAACTTTCAAATCACCACCAGAAACGTTAATGTTTTCACTTTGAACGGCTGTCTGAATATCCGTAAAAGTCAGACCGGTCGATTGCATACGAGGCAAATCCAGGTTAATCTGAATTTCACGGTTCAGCGCACCGACGATATCTACACGGCTGATTTCAGGCATCGCTTCAATCGCATCCTGCATATCTTCCGCATATTCTTTCAATTGTTTCAGCGAATAATTACCGGCCAGGTTAATGTTCATGATCGGGAATTCCGAAAAGTTCACATCCTGTGCCGTCGGACCGGAATCCAGTTCCTGAGGTAAGTCCTGTTTGGCTTTATCAATCGCATCACGGACGCGCTGCAAAGCATCCGACACTTCAACATCCGGCGTAAATTCCACCAGAATTACCGAAACGTCCTGCAAAGCGTTTGACTTGATATGTTTTACACCATTGATCGACTTCAACTGCTTTTCAATGGGTTTGTTAATCGTGTTCTCCACATCGGCGGGAGCGGTACCAAAATAGACCGTGTTGATATAGATCTGCGGTATTTTGATATCCGGAAACTGCTCTTTCGGCAGGTTGTTGTATACCACGAAGCCCGCCAGCGTGATGATAACCGTAAAGATGTAAATCGTCGTCCGATTCTCTACGCACCAGTTGGTAAAACTAAGGGTTTTATGATCTTCAAATTTCATGGGTATGCTAGCTGAAAGTGAATGTTAGTACGAAATCGTTTGTCCGTCCGAAACCTCCTGGTATCCGGTCGTGATAATTTCGTCTCCTGCCTGTAAGCCTTCCGTTATTTCAATTTTTCCGTTGTAAATCAAACCTGTTTTCACAATTTTCGATTTCGCTTTTTTCTTGCCGCCTTCATTTACAGCAACATAAACAACCTGTCCTTTTTCAGTTCCCTGAATAATGTTCTGGTCAACGATCAAAGCATTTTTCTTGGTTGCATCGTTAATCTGGACTTTCGCCGTCATGTTTGGTTTCAAAGCAGGACTGGAAGGAAGATTTGCTTCAATCACAAAAGTGCGGCTCAATGGATCAACCGTTGTTCCAACGAAAGAAACTTTTGCCTTGTAATCTTTATTCAAATCAGGAAAACTGATCAGAATTTCGTCACCGCGTTTAACACTCGCAGCATATGTATCCGAAACCTTGGCCGTAACTTTCAGATTCCCCAGATTAACAACCCGGAAAAGACCAACGCCCGGAGCCGCAGTTTCACCCACTTTTACATTCACCTGATCCACAACGCCTGAAATCGGCGCGGAAACTCTGGATTGAGAAAGCTGCGTATTTAATGTAGAAAGTTTTCTTTCCAAACCTTGCTTGTTATTTTCAGCTTGTAAAAACTGTACTTCGGTACCGATTTTCTGGTCCCAAAGATTTTTCTGTTTGGTGTAAATGGTGTTCGCCAGCGTCAGCTGCGTTTTCACTTCTTCAATGCTTTCACGCAAAATGCTGTCGTCCACTTTGGCCATCGCACTACCCGCTTTCACCTGATCGCCTTCACGTACATAAACAGCCGTGATCACACCACCGGATTTCGGCGTTACCATCACACTGTTTTTTGCATCAATTGAACCCTGCAATTCAACATAATGACTTAGCGTACCCACTTCAAGCGGTTTTACGGTAACGACTTTTATATTGGTTTCAGCTCTTTTGGTCGTGTCGAGCTTCGCTATCTCCGATTCAAGTGCTTTTATTTTTTTCTCAGTTTCGCTTTGTTCTGATTTAAGCTTGGTCAGCTCTTCCTTTTTTCCAGCCAATCCTTCCTTTTTCTCTCCTGAGCAAGAAGCCAGCAAAGCAGCAGCGATTGCGATTGATAAAATATTCTTTTTCATGATATAGGTAAGTGTCCGTTATTTAATTGTTAATGCCGGGCCGCCGGTGCGGTTAAGTGTTAATGGTTAATTAGAGTTGGTTAATTATTAGTAAGGCTTGGCTCAACAATGAGCCGTCATTAACAATTAACCCTTAACCATTAATCATTATAAAGCTCTCCTTTCGCTTTGCTCAAATCAACTTTTGCGATAAGCATATCATAAAGCGCAGAGAAATAATTCGTTTGTGCTTCTTTGTAGGCAGATTCTGCGTTGATAACCTCAATGTTAGAACCGACGCCTTCTTTGTATTTGATTTTAGAAACCCGAACTACTTCCTTGGCCAGATCAACATTTCTTGTTTGTGTTTCCAGAGTTGCAAAGGCATTTTTTATGTTGATCGCAGCTTGTTTGGATTGCATATCGATCGTTTGTTCCAGAAGTTTCTGGTTGAGCTTAACTTTATCCAACGCAACTTTTTTCTGTTCAACCTGGTACTTTTTGACAAAACCGTCAAAGATTGGAATGTTCAGATTGATGGCCAGGATCGAATTGTTAAACCATTTTGTGCCGAATAAATCTGGAATGGTATTTCTACCATTGTTATGACCATATCCAAAGGAAGCGGAAAGACTTGGTAAATAACCTGCACGGATATTTTTCAGATCAAGTCCGGCCAGTTTTTGCTGGGTATCCAATACAGAATATTCGATCCGGCTGTTGTAATTCACTTTATAATCAGAGAAATCTGATCTTAATGATTCGATATTCAGGTCGTCAACTTTGTCCGTTAGTGTAATTTTCTCATCAAGCGACATACCCATTTGATATTTCAAAAGTGTATAACTCAACTCGATCAAATTCTGAACTTTCTGACGTTCCGTTACAAGATTATTGATCTGAACTTCCAGACGTGTCACGTCAAGCAATTCAACAAATCCGCTTTCATTCATCTTTTTTGTTTCAGCTCTCAATGAATCCACGCGACTGATATTCAAGTCAAGAACTTTGGCACGTTCTTCCGAAACCTGAGCAGAATAATAAGCCTTGGTAACATTTTCTGCCACCGTAACTTTGGATTGCGTAACATTCTTGCTCGCCAGTTCTCGATAAGTAGCTGCTGCACGTAAACCAATAAAATAAGAACCACTGAAAATCAACTGGTTCAACGTTGCCGATGCACTTCCTGAATATTTCACCCCAAACTGAACGGCAACCGGTGCTGCATCCGGAGAAGCATTCGGGTCGGCAAAGTTGGCGGGAAGGAAAACGCGCTGGATAATGACGTTATCGCTTAAATTGAAATTGGCAGCGACCTGAGGTAAACCTGAACCACGAACTTCACCAATCCTGGCTTCTGCCGAAATGGCGTCCAGTTGCGAGCTTTTCACATTCAGGTTGTGCTTGATGGCATAGTCTACGGCCTCCTTGACCGTAAAACTCGCCTCCTGCGCTTTCACAGAGATGAGACTTAAAAATATCGCGAGTGTTAAAACCCCATCGCGAATCAATCGATTATTTTTCATGGGTAATAGATGTTGCTGATTCTTCTTTATATTTAGTATAGTATTCCAATCCTTTTTCAGTCAGAATTCCGTGTAAGAAATGGTACACAAATTCCATCTGAACATTCATCATATTGAATTTATCTGCCGGATAAATTGACGGATCCATCGCCATTAATATCTGCTCCATCCGTAGTACTGACAAAATATCAATATCTATTTCTTTCCTGTAAAGTCCGGTTTTAACTCCTTCACTCAGATTTTCCCGTATACCTTTTATAATATACTCATGCTTGTACTGATGGAATAAGTCCCAGGCCAGCGGATGATATTTTTTTAAATCATGGAAAACTACCGGATTCATATGCGCCAGAGAAATCCGCATGTAATCCGCTCCCAGGATCATTTGTGCGACTGGATTCAGTTTATCTTCATCCATTTTATCCATCTGGCACTTCTGACTTTCCAGCTCCTGCTCTATTACCAATATCACAATTGCTTCCTTGTCAGGGAAATGCTGATAAATAGTCCGTTTGGAAATACCGAGATCCTTCGCGATATCGTCCATCGTTACGCTTTTGATGCCGTAGCGCCAAAAGAGTTTGAATGCTTCTTTTATAATTCGTTCTTTCACAGGACAAAGTTGAAATTTTCCGATGATAAAAACTATGAAAACTTTAATAATGTTTAAAGTTTTCTGTCACTTTAATGCTTTTTTCTCTTATAATATAATTAAGATATATTTAATGATTTATTAATCTACTGGTTCCCAAATTGTTAACTATGATCGATAACTTTGGGGTCGCAAACACCGACATCGTATGGTAATTTTAGAAGCGTTTTTGACACTATTTCTTATTATCGGCAAATTGCAATAAACTTATATTTAATAATCTTTAATAAATAAGATTATAATCAGGACACACGAGGCAAATGTTCTTTTATTGATTTTAATCATGCTTCAAAGTAAATGAGGAGTGCAAAAAGAAACTATCAGAAAAGTACCAAATGGGCGATTTGCAGTATGAACTTTAAAATATTGATGATAAAGTAACTGCGCGGAATGTTTTAAAGTCAAATGATGTTTGGAAATAATACATATTCTGCCCAAATTTCGGGTCTTTTCTTTTAAGCAGAAGGAGTATTAGAAATAGTGATCTGAACGTTGAAGAGAGAGCCCGAAAGAATGAGAGAGAAAACAAAACAAAGTTCAATTATTTATTCAAATCCACTAATTGCTATCCGCGAAAACAAATAAATGAAAAGCTACATTGACCTGATTCAGCAAACGTTCGAGTTCCCAACGATGGAATTTAACGTTGACAAAAATGAATTGCTGTTCAACAATGTACCACTGATGGACATCATCAAGGAACATGGTACGCCTTTGAAACTTAATTATCTGCCCAAAATCGGTGAACATATTGGCAATGCGAATATGTTTTTCAAAAACGCATTTAAGCGACATAATTATAAGGGAACTTATACTTATTGTTATTGTACCAAATCTTCGCATTTTAGTTTTGTGCTGGAAGAGGCGCTGAAACATAATATACATCTTGAAACTTCATCGTCTTTTGATATTCCGATTATCCGGGAACTATACCGCCGCGGCAAAATCAGCAAGTCTACTTACATTCTTGCAAACGGCTATAAAAGGCCACTTTATACACAATATTTAAGTGAGCTTATCAACGAAGGTTTCAATGTTATTCCAATTCTGGATAATCTTAAAGAAATTGAATCTTACGAGCAGCAGGTTACGGCTGATACCGTAAATTTTGCAATGCGTATCGCAACGGATGAAGAGCCTAATTTTGCGTTTTATACCTCACGTCTGGGAATTCGTTATAACGATGTGCAGCAATTATATAAGGATAAAATCGAGTCAAATCCTCGTTTTAAACTTAAAATGCTACACTTCTTTATTAATACCGGAATTAAAGATAGTGCGTATTACTGGAGTGAATTGACACGATTCATGTTCAAATACTGCGAAATGCAGAAGATTTGTCCTGAACTGGATTCTATCGATATCGGAGGCGGGCTTCCAATCCAGACTTCTTTGCAATCAGGCTACGATTACCAGCAAATGATTGACGAGATCATTGAAAATATCCAGTGGATCTGTAACAAGAATAATGTTCCTGTTCCGCATATTTTTACAGAATTCGGAAGTTATACAGTTGGAGAAAGTGGTGCGGTGATTTACGAGATCATTGACAAAAAACTGCAAAACGATAAGGAACTTTGGTATATGATCAACGGATCATTTATCACACAGCTTCCTGATTCATGGGGTATGAACCAGAAATATATCATGCTTCCGATCAATAACTGGGATAGTCCATACCAAAAAGTTAACCTCGGCGGTCTGACTTGCGATTCGCAGGATTTCTATAACAGTGAAATGCACAGCGCGGATTTGTACATGCCGATTTTTGAGGAAGAGGCCGAAAAACAATACATTGGATTTTTCCATACAGGCGCTTACCAGGAATCTCTGGGCGGTTATGGTGGAATTCAGCACTGTCTGATTCCGGCTCCAAAACATGTTTTGATCGACCGTGATGAAGAAGGTAAAATTGTTACCAAAGTTTTTGCGGAAGAGCAGGACAGCGATTCAATGCTGAAAATTCTGGGTTTCAAAGATGAGTCTTTTATTACGCCTGTAATTAAAGATGAAGTTCCTTCTGAAACCGAAGAAGAGCTGGTTGAAACAAAAATTTGACGAAATATATAACGTTCTTTGAATGAGTTCGTTACTTTTACGAACTCATTCAAAGAAATAAGTTTAAAAACCTGACGTTATAATACTACTCTAAAAAATTTATATGAAAAAGGTATTCTTTCTTTTGGCAATTTGCGGCACAATTGGTTTTGCATCTTCATGCACAAAACATCAGTGCCCGGCATACGGATCTGCTGTGAAAGTTCAGAAACAGCCGATTAAAGTACGCGCTTAGTATTTATTGAGCTAAAATAATCTTTGCCGCTTCAAATAAACTGACAGCGGTGAAATCTCCTGCTGAAGTTTCATTTTCTGGAATCACATGAATTGTCTTTAAGCCGACTTTATGTCCGGCTTCCATATCTCTTGACCGGTCTCCGATCATCCAGGATTGGGTTGTATCAATATTATATTTGGCAATCGCTTTTTCAAGCATCAGAGAATCCGGTTTGCGGGAAAGTGATTTTCCTGTGAAATCAGGATGTGAAGGTGCAAAATAAATGTCGTCCAGCGCATTTCCGGAAACTTCCTGCATTTTCTCGTGGATGGCATATACTGCTTCTGCGCCATACATTCCCTTGGCAATTCCAGCCTGATTGGTAATTACTATTAATAAAAAACCAGCTTCTTTCAGCATTTTCAAAGCTTCCGGAACGCCTGCTGGAATGACGAGTTCATCCAATTTATGCAAATAATCACTCAGATCTTCATTCAGAACACCATCACGATCAAGGAAAACGCACTTTGTTGTTGGGGACATGGAGATTTTTTTAGGTTACACAGAGGCACACGGAGTTAAGGAGAGAGCCACAGAGTTGTAATTTGAGAAAACACCTCTGTGTATCTCTCCTTAACTCTCTGGTTCTCTGTGTCCCTGAAACTAAGCCGAGTATTCTTTTACGGCTTCAATGAAGCACCTTACTTTATCTGGCTGCATATCCGGATATACGCCGTGGCCAAGATTGGCTATGTAGCGTTGAGTACCGAATTGGCTTACCATTTTCTTCACTTCCGCTCTGATTTGGTAAAAAGAAGAATATAGTACGCACGGATCAAGATTTCCCTGCAACGTTTTATTTGGAATTAATTGGCGGGATTCGATGATATCCATGTTCCAGTCTAGTCCTACAACGGAACAATTTAATTTCCCGATTTCTTCTCTTGCAAAAAATGCTCCTTTGGCGAAAACCGTAACCGGAGCTTCGGTAATTGCGTCGCAGATTTGTTTGATGTAAGGAAGAGAAAAAGTTTTGTATTGTTCCGGAGAAAGAATTCCTGCCCATGAATCAAAAATCTGAACAAGATCTGCACCTGCTGCGATTTGTGCTTTCAGGTAAGCAATTGTGCTGTCTGTTATTTTTTGTAATAACAAATGAGAAAATTCCGGATCAGCGTAAAGGTGTTTTTTCGCAACTGAAAAGGTCTTGGATCCTTTACCTTCCGTCATATAACAGAAAATAGTAAAAGGAGCGCCGGCAAATCCAATTAAAGGAACGCGGTCTGCCAAACCTGTTTTTGTAAGACGAATGGCTTCCAAAACATAACCCAGATCATTTTCAGGATCAGCAATTCTTAGCTTGTCCAGATCTGCAATGGTATTTACTGTTGTTGGAAAAACCGGACCTTTTTGCTCGGCCATTTCGTAAGGTAAACCCATTCCTTCGGGAACTACCAGAATGTCCGAAAATATAATGGCGGCATCAACGCCTAGCAAATCAACAGGTTGTATAGTAACTTCGGCTGCAAGTTCCGGTGTTGTAGCAAGCTGGATAAAACTCCCGGCTTTTTCACGAACGGCACGATATTCAGGTAAAATACGTCCGGCCTGACGCATCATCCAAACGGGAGTACGCTCTACATTCTCACCACGCGCTGCCCGAAGCAAAAGATCATTTTTCAATTTCATGCCGCAAAGGTAGGAATTATAGGATAAAGGAATGAACTAAAATATCAGAATTCCCGAAGTGTTTTCGCTCTTTTATTAATTCAATATTCTAATTTTGAATTAATAACAATTCAACTTACACCAGATACTACTATACGTTATTAAACATTCGATTCTGATAATTGCAAATTTGCCGAAGGATTTGGAATAAGATTTTTAGTGTTACTCCTTCAAGGTTAAAAAATTTTATGAAAAGAATATTTTAGCCAGGAAGAAGAAAATATTTAATATAGAAACAAGTCCTATGAGGTATAATAGTTTTTTAATTTTCATCCTTTTCTCAGTCATTTTTTCTTCTTGCGAAAAAAAAATGACTGAGGAAGAAGTTTCGCAAATCGGCATCGCTTCGTGCCGAAATTCAGGTGCTTTTATAAAAACTCTTGGCTTTGATCCCACCCGTTCTGGCTTGTCAACAACTGAGCCGTCTTTTATGGGAGTAGTGCTGGTTCAGTTTCCAAGAAATCAGGCAGATTCTGCAAGCAAAAAAACCTATCAGGATCGGAGCTGGGCACAATACGGCTGGATGGGCGGCATAACTTCCGACATTGATGGAAATACTTATACCGCGCCGCTTCCAAAAGTTAATTTGCTTGACAACCCCTTAAGCCAGATGAACAAAATCTACAAAGTTGATTCTGAAACAGGTGTAATGGCTGTCCTTACCGAACTTCCAAAACCGGATAGTGTCGCAGGAGTTATGCCTTTTGCCGTTTTGGGTATTTACTTTGATTGTCACGGTAAGAAATTATATGCAAGCAGCGTTGCAGGAAGTACGCGGGATGAGGAAAAAGGGGTCATTTATGTAATCGATCCGGAAAACGGAGATGTAGTGGATAAGCTCGAAGGACATGATGCGTTTGCTATTTTTGTTGGCGGCATCACTGGCGAAAAACGTCTGTATTTTGGAAGCACGCGTTCGTCGGATATTTATTCCATTGAACTTACGAAAAGCGGGAAATTTAAAGGTGACATACGAAAAGAATGTTCACTTGAAAATTTAGGTCCTCGTGGTGATGACAAAGCCAGACGTATCCGTTTTGATGAGAATGGAAATATGATGGCTTTTGGTGTTGAATTTAATGACAGTTTGCCCGCACCAAGTGAGAAAGCTGAAACGCTTTATCAGTTTGCTTTTGACAGAAATGCAAAAAAATGGGTTACTATCCAGGGGCGTCAGTAATACTTAATACCGGAAAATCTTCAGCTTAATTTTATTTCTTTTGATACTGAATAGCTTCGCAACACATGTTCTCTACAAATTAAGCGGTCGTAATACTGAAAAAGAAATTGATCTTTCAGAAGCTGGCCGTTATTTTTTTTAATACCAGATTTTCTTTAACAGTGACGGGTTTTACGGAAGCAAAACCGCGGGTGGCGATATCGTTTTAAATGACGCTCCGTCGCTGATCAATACAGGTGCACTTTTTAGGGAAGAGGAAATGACTTTGTCAACTTTCTGCATGCACTTAAAAACTCAACGATATTATTCAATCCGAATTTTGTAAAACCATGGCGGAGAGTAGTCACCATTATTAATTAAACAGTCCCGGTAATAGGGAATGTTGATTCCAAAAAAACGTAACTGAAAATAGATATTGGTTTTGTCCAATAGAAATTTTTCTATACAGCTGTCCATTTTTCGCTTAACTACATTTTGAATTTTCTCAGGATTCGTCCAGTTTTGCCTAAATACGGTTTTGTTATAGAAATTATTCTACAAAGGAGTAGAAAATTACGATTCAAAAAAGTAGTAATTTATTTGTTTTCTAACATTTCTTCAAAAAATCATATTTCAAATTAATCTGCTCACTTTATTTTCTCTAATTTTGAATCGAAATATTTCAAGGGACCTAGAATATTTTTTATTCGGCGTTATTTAAACTTCACACACATTTCAGTAAGTACAATCATTTTCAAATTCTTTTTTTCAGAGTAAAGCGCACTGTAACGTACCACTTAAAAATGTTGAAATAAATTTGACCGGTATTTCCCGGGTGCAATGTTATTGTTCATTTATAATATGCAACCAAAGGTTACTTTATAAACATCATTTTAAACAGAGTTAAAGCAGCAGCAGCTCTGAACAATTTGACTTCTGCCACAATCCAATCATTTATGTAATAACTTTTATGAAACCTTTCACAAAAATCTCCTCGTTCTTCTTTTTGGTGTTTGCCAGTATAAACGCCATGTCACAAACATTACCTGTACTTCCTAGTCCGGATTTCAGCGGTAATCATGATGCACAAATTACCGGTACTGTTACCATTGAAGGTACGAAAACTCTTCCGGGTATTCTGGCACGTTTGACACGTGTGGTTTCAGGTGGCGATAACATTATTGTTTCTTATGCCATTAGTGATGCAAATGGAAAATTCACTTTAAGTGGAAGATCCGGTGTTAGCTACATTGTGAATTACGAATTCCCAACAAGCGGGTTTACAGCAAAAACCGTAAATCCATCCGCAGCATTTGTTGCGTCGGCAGGTGAAAATACAGCTCCTGATGGTGGGCTAACGTTAACAAGAAACACAAATACGATTACTAATTGTAATGTTTCGGTACCAACATTAACACCTTTTACCACCCAGTCTGTAACAGTTGATAAGGCTATTCCAATTAATTCTCTTGCAACTTTGTCGAGCGTGCAGGTTTTTTCATCAGCGCTGGTTGCGAACCCTACTATTGTAGTATCAACGACAACGACTTCGCAAATCCAAAAATTAATAATCGGTGCAAGCGTTAAAATTGGAAATCCATTTAGTGCTGCGACTTTGTCTAATCTTGTCACAACCAAAGTATTTGCTAACGATGAAGACGAAAATGCAGATAATCAAAACCCTATAGATATAGCAGCGGGAACATCGCTATCCTATTTTGATATTACCTCCGGAAAAACAAGTACAACAAATATTGCAGCATTCAATCCAAATTATATCGGAACCGGGACTATCACGTTTCCAATATCGGGAACTGCTTCAAAAACCATTACAAATTCGGGGGGTAATACTTCAAGCCAGGAAGTAACGAATGCACTAGGAGGAGTTTGTCTTATTTACACTTACACAATTGATCCTTTACCGGTAACACTGGCAAGTTTTTCAGCAAAAGTTCAACCTTCCGAAGCAACTAAAAGCGTTGTCTTAAATTGGACTACTACGCAGGAAAAAAATAGTGATTATTTTGATATTCAACACAGTACAGACGCTAAACAATGGAATGTTTTAGGAAAAGTTCAGGCAGGTAACGAAAGTTCAGAAATTAAAAGGTATGACTTTACTGATACTGATCCAAAAAACAGTACTAATTACTATCGGTTAAAAATGGTGGATAAGGATGGCACGTTCGCATACAGCCGTATTGAGAGCGTATCAATTGATGGAAAAGATCTTGCTGTAACGCTTTTCCCTAACCCTGTCTCCAACGAACTTTTTGTGCAGGATGTTTCTAACCAAAGTGTTAAGGAGTTATCAATTTTTAATTCAAACGGGCAGATTGTTCAGCAGGCAAACTCGATTTCTCCGACAAAAGGAATCAACGTAGAAGGATTGTCCAATGGATTGTATATTGTAAAGGTTTTAAGAACCGACGGCACTCAAAATTCGAACAAAATTGTGATTCGTCACTAGTAAACAGTCAAGACATTTCAGCCCCTGGAATTTTTGAATTGCATAATTATGAAAGAAGACTGCCTTGCAACGAGGCAGTCTTCTTTTATTTAAGTCTTGCAAAAAGTTCAAATTATTTTTGTCTGAAGTGCCATTATTTTGCCAGATACAATGATCTTTGTGGTTACCTATTTATTAAAGGATGTTTTATAATGTTGGAAGAATTAAGGAGAATTGCTTTTAGGTTTCAGATTGACCCTCAACAAACTGCCGGACATACGGCAAGATTATCTTCCGTTATCACGGTTTTAAATAATCTAAATACTTCATTTCTGAATTTTATTGAAATAGAATTTTTGAAGAATGACAAGTTCAGGGCAGCCTATGAAAAGTCTCCAAAGGTTTTGGACGGATTGAAAAAGGAACTGGAATTATTAATTGTCGATCTTAAATTCAGCAGTTTCGAAGCCGCTGTTGCTTCCAATATTGTAGAGCCGCCAAGCCTTTTTACAACCGATATTGACGATTGGAAAAGAAATGCCTTTTCGGAATTCAAGAAAAATATTCTGTTCGGGAATTTTGAAGAACCACAGTATATGAATCAGGCGATCGATAAATATTCGCCCGAAGAAAGAAACCGGATATACAAACCGCTTTTCACCGCAACTTCGTCCGACCGCCCGTTTAAACTTTTTCTGATTGATGCCAAAGGGAAAAAACTAAACCTGAGAACGCCGGATAAGAGTTTTACCGATTTGTATTTTCCAAAAAAAGCAAAAGTAAAAAAGGAGAAAACTGTTTACCGTTTTGCCAAAATATATGCCAAAATCGGAGGAAAGGATGCATCAGCTGATTTGAGCAAAAAGGATATTAAAAAGGTTCTTTTGATCGAAGAAATGGAACATGGGACATATCCTTATAGTCCGGATATCATTAAGTATGACGAAAAATTATATGTGCTTCATGATAAGCTGAATTGTGAAGTGAACTTTGAAAACCAGGCTTATGTAATTGCATTCCAGCCTTTGGATATTTGCGTTTGGGGAACGACGAGAGAAGAAGCTGAGGCAGCATTCAATTTTACTTTCCACGCCTTATACCAAAATTTTGGTTTGGAACAGGATGAAGTGCTTTCAAACGAAGCCATTATCCTGAAAAATAAATTGTTGACCATCGTTAAGGCAATCAAATGAAAGCAAGAAAAAGTAAGGATATACAGAGAGCATTACAAAAACAAGGTTTTGAATTATTCTCGGAGAAAGAACATCACCAGTTGCATTATCTGGTTGTTGACGGGAAAAAACAAGCTGTTTTTACATATCTGGGAAAAGCACCGCTAAGTCCGGAATTGATGGAAACAGTTTCCAGTCAATTGAAATTGACGGATGGAAAAATGGCAGACAGCTTTTTTTCTGGTCGGTTGAATGGAGAAAAGTATATTGAAATGTTGAAGGAAATGGAGCTTTTGAGTTGATATCGGAGCGTTAATTATTACGGTGCTCCGCACCTTATTTCCACTTCAGATTTCATATGCTACAAATATCACAGTGCTCCGCACCTCTCTGATAATCGTATTTTGTGGCAATATCAATTTTCCAGGATTAATGTGCAGAGCATCAAAATATTTTTAGAAGATAACGATGTAAGTATTTATTTTAAGGTACAGAGCACCGTAATACTTCTAGCCAGGAATTGCAAATCCGAAGGTTTAGGTGCAGCGCACCGAACTATTTTAAAAGCAAAAGAGAACGCCATAGACGTTCTCTTTTGCTTTTAAATCCTTTGTAAATTTCTAAAAATGGAAATTCACTCCAACTAAAAAATTGCGTCCTGCCTGCGGGAAATAGAAATTTTCCTGTGTCAAAGCACCTCCGCTGATATACCCGTAAGTGTATCCATTCGATTCATAACGTTCGCTGAAAATATTATTGAGCAGAAAATTAAACGAGATTTCTTTAATCCATTTCGGCTTGACCGTGTAAGTAAGGCGTAGGTCATTTGTGAAATAAGCATCAAGACGACGCGTTTCAGTCGAAGTATTATCAAGATATTGTTTGCCAACATACTTGGTCAATAAAGCAAATTCCAGGTTTTTCTGCGGACTGTAAGTAAACTGACTTCCTACAATTACATTCGGAGAAAACGAAATATCCGACTTTCCATGATTAACCATATCATAACCGCCGGTGTCATAATTGACAATATACTCGGTGAAATTGGCAATTTTATTCTGGCTGAATGTTGCGTTGGCATTCCATTTCAAGTGTGAATTAAAAGCAACGGCTCCTTCTAGCTCAATTCCTGTCCGGTAGCTTTTTGGCACATTCACACGGATAGAATTTCCAACATCATTAATCTGGCCGGTTAGTACCAGCTGATTTTTGTAATGCATCAGATAGTAATTTGCCGCTACCATCCATTTTCCCTGTTGCAGACGAAATCCGGCTTCGACGTTATTTAGCCTTTCACTTTTTGGGAAAAGTCGGGTTGTGGAAGCTGCAAAGTCGTCGCGGTTTGGCTCTTTATTACCAACACTGTACGAGGCATAAACAGAACTTTGCGGCGCCAATTGATAGGTTATACCTGCTTTTGGGTTAATAAAGGAATATGACTGGTCAAAATTCATCTGGACCATTTCATTATCCTTGCCATCAATTTTATGACTTACGCTGCGGTATTGCAGATCACCAAAAGCATTTAGCTTTTCAGTGAATTGATAGTAAAGTTTTCCATAAATATTAAAATCCTTTTTGACGCCTTTGTTGAAATAATAACGTTGTTCGTTTTCAGTAGCACCGGCATTTCTGGCCCAGACAATTTCTCCATAATGATCACCGGTATAATAAGTATAACCACCACCAACACTGGCAGTCAGCTTTTTGAAACTGTTATAGTCCAGCGAAAATGTGGAGCCGTAGAAATAATTGTCAAGCCATCTGCGGCGTATCAGATCCGTTCCTGAAATGGTATCACTTCCTGAAATTATATCAGGCAAATTATAATTACTGAAACTGTCATTTTTACGATACTGCTCATAATAACCAAGACCGCGCACCAGAAAACCGTTAACGTTTAAAGTCAGATTATTAGAAAGCGTGTGAGAAGTTACAACCTGGTAATGATCCTGACGGTAATTATCAACCTCGTTTTTATAGGTGTAGGAATTGTAAGTTCGGTCGTTGGAATTGATCAGGTTTTGTGCATCCTGCTCATCAAGTCCGTTGCGATTGATATAAGATAAAATCCCTTCGCGGTCGCCCCTGAGTTTTGCCTCCGGAACACCATTCCAGGATTGGTAAGTTCTTTCCTTTCCCGAGAAAACATTCACCCGAACAAAACTTTTTCCGCCAAAATAGGCTCCTGACAAATAGTAAGAATGTAATTCCGAAGAAGCCCTGTCGACAAAACCATCCGAAGAAACGCGGGACAAACGGGCGTCAAATGTGAATTTATCCTTGATTAAACCGCTGCCAACTTTGAAGGTATTTTTAAAAGTATTAAAAGAACCATAGGAATTGTTAAGCTCCGCATAAGCTTCCTTGCGGAATTGGTTGGTGCTGATATTGACCGTTGCGCCGAAAGCACCAGAGCCATTTGTTGAAGTTCCAACACCACGCTGAATTTGAATACTGCTCACGGAAGAAGCGAAATCCGGCATATTAACCCAGTAAACGCCCTGACTTTCGGCGTCATTATAAGGAATTCCATTCACTGTTACATTAATACGTGTTGCATCCGTACCACGAATTCTGATTCCAGTATAACCAACTCCGCCACCCGCATCACTTGTACTTACCAATGAGGGTGTGAAATTTAGCAATACAGGTAAATCTTGTCCAAGATTTTGTTTGTTCAAAGCCTCCGCAGTCACGTTGGTGTAAGCCATCCCGGTTTTATCAGTAACGCGGGTTGCATTCACAATCACTTCATCAGCCTGGAATGTGCTTTTTTGCAGTTTTATTTCAAGCGGCTTTCCATCGCTAAAATTGGCAGTTTCAAGTTTTATCGTTTGATAGCCAATGTAAGAAATTTCCAATATGCCAATATTATCGGAGATATTTCGAAGCGTAAATCTACCGTTGGCATCAGTAGTTGTTCCGCGGATTTCTCCTGCGCGGATAGTAGCGCCGGGAAGTGATTTTCCATCTTCCTGATCGGTAACCTGACCAGTTAGTGTTTTTTGAGCAAAAACAGATATGCTCAGTAATGTGCTGATAACGAGTGTTAAAAGACAAGTCGTAACGTTTCGCATTGCGATCAATAATTGTTACGAACAGGCAAGGGGCCACCTATCCTTTTGGTTCAATAAATATAATTATTCGATTCAGCCGACTTTATTGAGCTTGAAAATCAATATGTTTTTGTTGATTTTCGCTGGTCCTAAGTTTAGCTTTCTCTTCCTACGCCGGCATTATCCGGATCAGGTAATATGGGTATGATCTCAGCCCGTTAGGTAGGGCACCCCTTTGAGATTATGATGTAAAGTTAAGTGGTTTGTAGTGGGGAAACAAGGGGAAATTACTGATGTTAATTTTTGATTTGCAAATCGCGAATCGTAAATAAGTGTGCTAATATCTTCAATCTGCTTGAATAATAATTGGCCCCAGCGCCAGTTGTCCAGATTTTAAATGATTATTAATTTGATCCGAAAGTTTAGTTAATTCAGAGTAAATATTGATATGTGCTGTTAACACAAAAGGTGATCGTGTATTTGGAAAATTTTTGCTGATGTTGGAGATTTTTGTCGAAGGTTAGCAAAACGTCAAAATTATCTTCAAGCATTAACTTCAATAATTCTCCATTTTTCACACCATTCCACTCTTTATCCCGAACGGTAAAAACTTCATGATCAGGAAAATCAAGCTTTAAACGCTTAGGTAAGTTTCATCAAGCAACAGTCGCATATAGCTGCTCGATATTTTTGGAAGTAAGGAATTTATTTGCTGTTTCAAGAACTGCTATAGCCTGGCTTTTGGATACAGTCGGGAAATCTTCTAAAAAATCATCCAATGAAACACCCGCTTCCAAATGATCAAACAGCGTTTCAACAGGCACACGTGTTCCCGCAAAGACAGGTTGACCGCCTAAGATATCTTTGTCTATTGTAACGAGTGTTTTAATTTCCATACTTAAAAATAGTAAATTTTAGTTAATAAATGATTAATTCAAATTTACTTCTCCACCAAACTCAACCACTCCTTCACCACACTTTTCAAAGTTTTTTCTTTTGATTTCACATCATCCAAATCCTTAAAAACCACCGTTCTTCGTCCATCTTTGTAATCTCCTTCAAGAAATCCTGTTGTGTCTTTAACCCTGGCGCCGCTTGGGAAAACGAGCATGATTCTTCCTTTGTGCAGGTTCATTACAACGATATCTCTTTTATACTCCTTCGGCTCAAACGGTTTCATTTCGCCGGTATAATAAAAGCTGGGATTATTCCATTTGATATGTTCAGCAATTTCTTTGTCGGTACTTAAAATGATTTTTCGTATCGCTTCAATCACTTTTCCTAATTCAGGATCCAGTTTTTGAATATGTTCTGTGACCTGTTCTTTATCTGAAAGTTTGGGAGGTTTTACGGGTGTTTTCTTTTTAGATTTTGAATCTGCTTTTGCCAGGTTTTGTTCAATTCTGTATTTTGTGATTTTTGCTACCAAATCAAGCGGCAGTGGTTTGTCAAATGGAAACTGGACCGATCCTTTCGCACCTTTATATCCTGACAATTCTTTCTTAAAAGCTTCCAGTCCGCGGGGTGCGGGATAAAATCCAATGTGATTTTTGAAAGCAGCATAATGAACCAGATTCCCATTCAAAGTAAATGTCGGTATTCCATAACCGATTTTTTCTTCCGCATCCGGTGCAACTTTCCGGATTGTCTGACGCATTTCTTCCAAAAGCTTTTGGATTTCCTTTGGAAAGGCGGCGATGTAGCTGTCAACATCAGGATTGTTTTTTGTCATGGCTGTGTGAGGATTAAGGTCAAACAATATTTTTACAAATGTGTAACCGACTGAATTATAGAGGTTTTATTTCCCGTCAAGATTAAAATTTGTTAAGAAAAATACAAAAAATTATCGAAATGTTAATTTGTATCTGAAACTCAGACAAAAAAAGCAGCACAGAATTGAATCAGCGCTGCTTCAGATATTTTTTACAATTAATGAATCAGGAGTCTTTAAGCTGGGATTAGTTATTGGGTTTGATATAATTTTTCAAATGATCATACACATACATAAGCTGTCTCCTACTCCCATCCCTTTTCTTTTTCAATTGAAATAATCCTGAGGTAATCAAAGAATTTCCTGTGAAATTTCTCTGTGATAAAACAAGATTTCTGGTTGTGTCAATGAGCAGAAATTGTCCGCCATATCCATCTGCCCAGATTGTGTTATTATCTTTATCCAGCCACCACAGATAGGAATAACCGTCAAACGGCCACATACTTTCATCAAGGCTATCAGTATACATTTTTGTACTTTCTTCAATCCATTGGGCCGAAACAATTTGCTTATTATTCCACTTCCCTTTTTGCGCTACCAATGCACCAACTCTGGCGAAATCACGGGCGCTGAGAAACATCCAGTAAACCCGGTAATCAGAATTGTCGCTCCGGACCGGCCATGGATTTCCGTAGACAATATTTGAAGGTGCAAATTCCTGCATTCCTAGCGGTTGAGCCAGGTACTTTTCCATAAACTCACCAATTGTTTTCCCTGTCTTTTTTTCAAGAATAGCACCAAGGACATTGAAATCGAAATTATTATAAAAGAAAAATTCTCCCGGTTTGTATTGCTCTCTTTTTGGCCGGTGCGCCTTTGCAAAATCAGTTTCGGCTTCCGCCGGAAGGTATACGCCCGAGCGTGCCATTAATAAATCCCGGATAGTCGCAGATTTTTCCTGCGCGGTCAGTGGCATTTTACTTTCATCAATTCCTAGCTGGCCCAATGTTTCATTCAGCGTCAAAAATCCCTTTTCTTTTGCTATACCAAATAAAACGCTCATCATACTTTTCCGGGCGGAATGGCAGTTGATAAGTTTTTCAGTATCACCTGCTTCCAGAATTATTTTTTCGTTGTGCAAAACAACCACGGCCTGGGCATTTTGCGCAGTATCTGTGATGAATTTTGATAAATTGTTTTTTATGGCTGCTGGCAATAGCGAAGATTGGGGAAGTTCTGTTCCGTAAGTGCTTTTCTTATACCAAACTCTCGGTAATAAAGTATAGATAAGAATAGTAACCAAAACTATAAGTAAGGTCCACAACAATTTTTTAGGCAGGGCTTTCATTTGAGGATTTTTATCAGGATAATATATAACTAAAATTGGTATCGCCCTATAATTCAATCTTATAGGTTATGACCCAAAGCTCCGGTTTTATCTGCTTTCCGATTTTTTTCTTCCAGAAATTTATATGTCCTGTGCACGGCCAATGATTTGTCCAATTTCTCAAAAAGCTTGTCATTTTTAAAAGCATACCAATTGATTTTCATCAAATACAAACTGACATATGAATCCAGGTGGCCGGCAATGTATTCACCCGTTTTCCTGACAAGATCTTCTTTTTCAATGGCTTGTTTGTCAACCCAATAATTTAGACTGTCAGCATTTCTTTCCTTACGTGCACGTTTTTCACCTTGTGAATAATCATTAATTCGCTGATCATAAGGTTTTTGTAGGCTATCCTCAAATAATTTCCATTCCGGATTGCTTTTGGAATTTGTTACAATGGATTTTGAAACATCCGTAGTATCCAGTTGAATTTTTGTCCCGGATTCCAGAAAAAAAAGAAGTGATCCTTTAACCTGTGAAATATGCAGTTGATAAAGATCGGGCACAAGATCATTAGCAATTTGGAGATTAAAAATGTCAGAATTGAGCTTAATGGAATGTACAATTGCAGCAAATCCTTTTTCCCGGGTGAGTAAAATTGCCTTTCGTCCCATGAATTCTTTTGGGGCTACGATCTGAATTTTAACATTTTGAGAAAACGTCGATACCGGAGAAAACAAAAGAAAAAGTAGAGGGATAAGGTATTTATTCATTTTCCTGATCGTATGACTTATTATTTTTCTTTTGTATGAATCACTTCATCTATATTTCCCAACAGCGATTTTGCCCCGTTGTCGTCCTGCAACAATTGCCAGATCATAATTCCTCCTGTTTTCTCCAAAGCTAGTGCAGTTTTTTTACGAATTGTTGGAATTCCGTTGTAATAAATTGTACCGCCGTTTACGTTGAATTCATCTGTTTGAACAGCATTTGGATAATTGAGCAAAAGGGTTTTCCACGAAATACTTTCAGGTGCTGTTCCTCCAAAACCATATCCATAAAACGGAACGCCCAGACTCAGTTTTTCTTTTGTGATACCACGTGTTTTATTCCAATACTCAACATCTTCGACGGCCATTTCATAAGGCGCATGCGGACCTGGTTTTGATGGATTCCACGGACCGGTTCTGTCGTAAGACATGATATTGACAAAATCGAATTGTGCCAACGCTTTATCGGAAAACTGATCTTTGTAAACCGTTGCGATAGCAGCAGTTATCATTTTGTTTTTAAGTTTTAACTGTGCCGCCAGATCGATTACAAAGTTTTCATAATTTGCATCAATAAGGTCGCCTTCCAAGTCCACATCAATGCCATCCAGATTGCTTTCGACAGCCAGATTTACAAGATCTGTTATCAGTTTTGACTTTTTATCCCCAATTAAAAACGAAGGATAATATTTGGGAGCGCCTCCTCCGCCGATGGATGCCATTATTTTGACATTTTTTGAATGCGCAATTGCGGCAACTGCGTTCAGATTTTCTGTTCCCTGCAAGGTTCCGGAAGAATCAGGATTGATAAAGGCAATATTCAAATGCGTTATTTTACTATAATCAATGGTATTAGCGGATTGTACCAGATTTTCCCTCCCCGGTAAATAGCCGATGACTCGGAAGGTGGATTTGGAATTATCGATCGTAATTGATTTTTTACTGCATGATATTAATAGAAAAAGCAACCCGCAAAACAGTATTGAAATAACTGAAGTGAAAGAAATATTTTCCAGGTTTAACTGTTTTATTTTCAATGAGCATTTCATGATTCAGTTAATTTACTTTTAGTCCTTTTGCCTTGATTTTGGATAATTTCCGTTCCGGAAATTTAAACAAAAATCAGTTTTTGATAAACTACAAAACGTAGAAGTGAAAAACAAACAGTTTCTCGTCGCCAATTTACGTGCTTGAAAAGTCAAATCAATTTTAGATTAATCAAATGCAATTTTTAATTTTACCATCGGTTAATATTACAAAGCTTATTGATAAGATTCTATTCTTGTCATTTTGCAACAAATGTTATCATGGTATAGTATTTGTAGCAAAAAGGGCTTCATGCAAGCGCCAGATTCGCTGTAGCGTATTGGCTTTTACCAATCAGATTGAGAATACCAGACAAATGCATATTTTAGTTACCAGAGTGGATGCGATCGGAGATGTTGTTTTGACCCTTCCTCTTTGCGGTTATATAAAACAAACTTTCCCGGGCTCCAAGGTTGCAATTTTAGCAAGAAAATACACCAAACCGGTGGTAGATGCCAGTGATGCGGTAGACACTTTCATTGATTATGATGAAGTGTTTGCGATGCCTAAAAAAGAGCAGACAGCATTTATCAAAGCGTTTAGATTTGATGCGATTTTGCACTTGATAACTCAGCCCGATCTGGCCAATTTGGGCAAAGATGCTGGCATTCGTAAAAGGGTTGGTACCATTAGCCGTCCTTACCACTGGGTTACTTGTAACAGGCTGGTATGGTTACGTAGAAAAGTATCCGACGATCATGAAGCTAACCTTCACTTTCGACTGCTTCGTCCGTTGGGAGGTGGTAAAGCTCCTGACAAATTGTGGGAATATTATCACCTTAAAAATTTCGCAGCTTTACCGGATGAATTTTCGGCATTGCTTAAAACGGATAAGTTCAATATCATTTTGCATCCGAAATCCAACGGAAATGCATTGGAATGGAAATTAGATCGTTTTTCGGAATTAATTGATTTACTTGATCCCGAGCTTTTTCGTGTATATATCACAGGCTCCGAAAAGGAACATCTGGAATTAAAATCCTGGCTGGAAACTTTACCAAAACATGTTGTAGACTTAACGGGAAAACTCCCGCTTGATCAACTAATTTCTTTCATACATGATGCCGACGGGCTGGTTGCCGGAAGTACTGGTCCAATGCACCTCGCAGCAGCAACAGGAATAAATACCCTGGGTTTATTTCCAAAAAACAGACCAAAACATGCCGGAAGGTGGGGTCCAATCGGACGTCGGGCAAGCTTTATACAGACAACCACAGAAGATCTTGACAGTATTTCGGCAGAGGAAGTGTTGCAGGAAATAAAAAAATGGGAAAAGATTACAGATAATTAAACCGGTTCCTCATCAGCTTCTGGACTTCCTGAACCTAAAACCAAATCTGTACGGAATAAACAGCAGGGCCGATAAAAGTATCATAATTAACGTTGCTTTCCAGGCAGAAGAAAATCCTTTAAATTGAAAATTCCCGTCAGGTGACATGTCATAAAAAATCCCGTATTTTTCTGTCACAACCATTTCTTCCCTAAAAGGTTCAGCCTCGCTAAACCAGGTTTTGGTAATCACTTTTCCGGTCGTATCAACATAAGCGTATTTATTATTCAGCTGAATCATCGCCACGCCATGTTTAAAATAGGAAGCAGACTGATAAATAATCGGCGTGGTAATTTTTCCCGTCGTATCAATGTGACCAAATTTTCCATTGAGAGAAACCGAGGCCCGGTTTTCATCCATAAACCTTCCGGCATAGTCGTACAAAAACGGAATAACGGTTTCTCCCTTCTTATTAATACAACCCCATTTATTTCCTTTTTTTACCCAATAACGGCCCAATGATGGTTTTTGGGTATCATCATATAAAAACGGAATAACTATTTCCCCCGTTTTTGAACTCACATAACCAAATTTCTTACCGTATCTGACTCTCGCTAATCCTCGCCCGGAATGTTTGTAAATCAGATCAATATCATCCAATGCAACCGGGACACGTAAAATCATGTTTTTATCAACAATCCCGAATTTTCCGTGATAATAAAAACGAAATGGTTCTTTTGCTTTTTTAATATCTACCTCGGTATATCTTCCAAAATCCCAGTTTAGTGTCGTCAGGTTTCCGTTTACATGCCAGATAAAATCTTCCTGACAATCGTGGTAAGCAACATAGGCTGCCTGTGCTTTGCCAATCAAAAAATCGTTGGGAAACAACTCAACGGGGATTTTATAAATCTCTTTTCCCAGTGTATCAAGATAAGTCAGCCCGAATTGTTTCCCTTTTGGATACATGACATACGTAATACCATTTTTAAATTCTCCTGCGCCACGATAAATCGCCGGAATAATTATTTTCCCGTTTTTATTGATATACCCATGCATTCCCAACGCTCCCTGATGATTTTCAAAAGTCACGAATTCCGCAAGACCATTTGAAAATTTACCGATATCCCTGTAAGCAGGTGTCAGCTTGTTCCCATTTCTGTCCACCAGAAAACTGGCGTATGCCCCACCCGATCTTTCTATCGTTTTGACAACATATACATTCCCAAACTGTTCATGCTCCTGATATTTTTTAAGCCAATCCGGATTTTCCGCAGCATTTGCTTTCACAAAAATGCATACGCCCAGGAGGATAAAAAGCAATGAAAACTTACTGGTTTTGGCAATCATAAAATTTTAGTTTCTAATACAAAAGGCGAAATTCATTTCCGTAGAGAAATCCCAGACGGAAAGTTAATTTTCTTTTTTGAAAAAAAACCATCAATATATGCACAGGAGCATAATATTGATGGTTCAAACGAAAAAATATATGGTTCAAAATTTTATTTTACAATCAAAACTTTTTGATTTAAAATTCTCTCATTCCCCTGCAATCTTACGATATACATTCCGGAGGATACACTTTCAACAGGAATATTCAAATCCCCGCTTTCATTGGTAATATCTTTTCGCATCAAAACATTTCCATTTGCACTCACAAGTTCAAAAGAATTAAAAGGTTCTTCAATCAAAAGGTGCATCATTTTACTATCTATTAACGAGGGACGCACAAAATTTGCACTGACATTTTCATTGCCGGAATCGATACTGATAATGGTAGAATATTTGAAACTATCGTCCTGGTCTACCATTTTCAAACGATAATAAAGCGTTTGAGCGCTGTTAACAGAGTGAAAAAACTGATACTCACTTCCGGTTACGCTATTTTTAGGATATACACTTCCTACCTGCGAAAATGATTTTGCATTGGTACTATACTCAACATCAAACTGCCGGAAATCTTTCTCCATTGCAGTTTTCCAGTTCAATCTCACACCTTCATTGCCCGAAACTCCTGTGAAACTGATCAGGTCAACTGGAAGTGGATTCTGTGGTGTAAGATTATAAACGGCACCGGATGTTAAGGCAACCGCATAAATTTCACCATTTTCTGCCTCTCCGAAATCAGCAACATCGGTAATAGTGGAAGTTCGAACGGTTGTTGTAATAGTCCCGCTTACAGGCCCGATGATGTGAAGATTGCCCGACTTAAAATCACCACCGATATAATATCCCTGCATTTCCGGATGTAGCGTTCCCCTGTAAACAACCCCGCCTACGACAGAATTGCCTGCGGCACTGTTTGTAACATACTCATGTATAGGAAAATGATATTGGGCATTAGGTATACAATCGGCATTATTATGTGTAAGTGTTCCCTCATAACAACCCCAGCCATAATTCGCAGCTGATAAGGTAGCGGCAGTACGATGGTTAATTTCTTCCCGAGCGCCCTGTCCAACATCTCCAATCCACATGTCGCCGGTTCCGCTATCAAAACTCCACCGAAAAGGATTTCTTAATCCTGTGGCAAAAACTTCATTTTTACCCCCGTTTCCGTCAGGATAAGGATTGTCGGCAGGATTTGTATAAATGGGCCCAACATCGGTTGTATTGACCGCAATCCTCAAAATTTTACCAAGAAGTCTGGTTGGATTCTGTGCATTATTATTAGGATCATCACCGCCGCCGCCATCACCAATTGACAGATACAAATATCCATCACTGCCAAAATGAAGTTCACCCCCATTATGGTTTGGCTGATCAGGATGGAGAATCGTTTTTACAATGGTTTTTGATCCCTCATTAGCCAGATTAGCATTTCCGGGATTTACTTTATATCGGGCTATTTCCAGATTGCCGTCAAGATTGTTGTAATAAACAAAAAATGTCCCGTTCGTTTCATAGTCAGGGTGAAAGGCCATACTTAACAGCCCTTGCTCGCCACTATTTAAAACTCCGTCAACGGTGAGAAAAGTACCAAGTGAGGTAAAAGCTGAATTAAATACTTTAATAGTACCTCCTTTTTCGACAATAAAAATTCGATTTGTTCCGTCACCAGCATTGACAAGTTGTATTGGAGAATTTAATCCACTGGAAATTACAGACTTAAAATAAATTGTTGGCTGTGAAAAACTTTGATTTTTGCAAAGCAGCAAGCAAATAAGCACCAGGACTGACAGGTTTACAATCCTTTTTTTCAGGTTGAATTTTTCCATGGTTGATGAATTTAACGATGAGAAATAGTTGTACAAGTACTTGTACAACATTCATGCCATGTAATATCCTGAATACTACTTTATTAGGAAACCATTTTTGCGAAGTAGTGACATGTTAAGAAAAAGTCGTTTTTTTAACATGTTTTTCTATTAGGTTAAAAAAAAGTCATTTTATTAACACATTAATTATGCGTTAACATTGATCAATAATTTGTATAAAGCATTATTCACATAGTAATTCTCTTTACCTAATTTCACCTTACTTATTAATCCTATTTTTTGTAATTCATCTAAATATTTAGATGCAGTTTGTCGAGAGACTGCTAATTCATCTGAAACGAACTCTATTTTTGTATAGGGATGTCTGAACAAATTATTTAAAAGATCCTGACTATAAATTTTGGGTAAATTTGATCGTATTTCATTTTTATAATTCTGCATTTGGTTCTTTATATCTCCTAACAAAACTATGGTTTGCTTTGAAACACTCTCAATACCTTCAAGAATAAACATAATCCAGCTTTCCCAATTACCATCATTCCTTACCTCTTGTAACAATTGGTAGTATTTTCTTTTATTGAGATTGATATACCTGCTGAGATATAAAATTGGCAAGTTTAAAAGATCTTGTTTAACAAGATAAAGAATATTAATAATCCGTCCGGTTCGCCCATTTCCATCATAAAAAGGATGAATACTTTCAAATTGATGATGAATAATAGCCATTTTCACTAATGGATCTAAATCACTCAACTCATCATCATTGATAAAATGCTCCAAATTGTCCATCAATCTGACAATTTCATCAGGATGCTGCGGTGGCATGTATATGACTTCACCAGTCTGATTATTTTTTAAAGAGGTTCCTGGAAGCTTTCTAAAACCTGCCGTGTTACCTTCAATTTCACTTTGTATCTGAAGAATATAGCCATTTGTAAGAATACCAGTTTCCTTCACAATTTGAAAACCATATTGTAGTGCTTTTGAGTAATTAAATACTTCTTTCGCACCAATGCTCGCAAATTGTTGGGTAAGCGCATTACTCTGATATAATTCATCATGGGTAGTTATAATATTTTCAATCGCTGAACTGTCTTTCGCTTCCTGCAAAGAAAGTGTATTGATCAATATCGCTTCGTTAGGTATACTTTTAGCAATACCTTTTAACTCAGCTAATGCCTGATGCGCTTTTGCAACTTTTTTCAAAATTGCCTTTGTCTCAACATCCTGCTTAAATGGAAGTAATGGAATTGTCTTATGCATATTTATAATATCGTATTCAACCCAAAACCCAACATTTAAGAACTTATCATTGTTAAAAGTTATTCGTAGTAAAACGTCCCAGCCTCACTCGTAATCGTCAGTTTTTTAACCGGAGAAGCTTCTACCCTTCCGATAATCTGCGCTTCGATTCCAAATGATTGTGAAATTTCAATAACACGGGCTGCATTTTCTTCGGATAAATAAATCTCCAAACGATGACCCATGTTAAAAACCTTATACATTTCCTGCCACGAAGTTTTGCTTTCTTCCTGTATTAAACGGAACAAAGGTGGAACGGGAAGTAAATTATCTTTTATAATATGCAGATTATCAACAAAATGTAAAATCTTGGTTTGTCCGCCGCCGCTGCAATGTACCATGCCGTGGATCTGCGGACGAAGTTCATCAAGTAATGCTTTGGCTACGGGAGCATATGTTCTTGTTGGAGAAAGAATTAATTGACCCACATTTAGATCCGTTCCTTCAACAGCATCTGTCAGTTTTTTTGAACCACTGTAAATCAGATTGCTGTTAACTTCGGGATCAAAACTTTCAGGATATTTTTCAGCAAGATATTTCCCTAAAACGTCATGACGTGCAGAGGTCAGTCCGTTGCTGCCCATACCTCCGTTATAAGAAGTTTCGTAGTTCGACTGACCGTAAGAAGCCAGACCAACGATGACGTCACCAGCCTGGATGTTGGCGTTATCCACTACTTCTGATCTCTTCATTCTGGCAATAACTGTACTGTTCACAGTAACTGTCCGCACCAAATCTCCAACATCAGCAGTTTCACCGCCGGTACTATATATTTCAACGCCATAACTGCGCAGCATATCCAGAATTTCCTCAGCACCGTTGATCACCTCAGCGATAACTTCACCCGGAATACGGTTTTTATTTCTGTCAATCGTGGATGAATAAAGCATCGGACCTGTTGCGCCTACACACAATAAATCATCCGTGTTCATTACAATAGCATCCTGTGCAATTCCTTTCCAGACAGAAATATCACCGGTTTCTTTCCAATACAAATACGCCAGCGAAGTTTTGGTACCCGCTCCGTCCGCGTGCATGATGGTGCAATATTCCGGATCTCCGGCGAGCGTATCAGGAACAATTTTGCAAAAAGCTTTTGGATATAAGCCCTTGTCAATATTCTCGATTGCCTTGTGTACGTCTTCTTTCGATGCAGATACGCCGCGTTGCAAATAACGGTCGGTGGTTTCCATGCGTTAAGTATGGTTAATTCTAAATATTCTTATTGAAGGGTGCAAAAATAGGAAAAAAGATGAGGTGAATGAAGCTTAACATGACGATTGACAAATAGAATCATAAAATCACTGGCCCTTAACGACTTAACACGCAAAATAAGAAAGTTCACAAAAACTTAATTCTTTAAAATTTCTTAAATGCCAAATCCTTGTTATCTTTAAACTTCTAACGTTTTTAATAGGAAACACAATATTTTCTATTGACATAAGTTTAAGTATCAGAACCTAAACCAATCTGAATGCAGAATTTGATTCAACGTACCGTTCTTATAAGCCTGTTTCTTTGCGCTGTTTTATTGTCAAATTTTGCAAACGCAAAAACTGTAACTCCTCCAAAAACAGCTGCTGATACGCTCAACCCAATTGAATCTCTGGTTTCTTTTGCCGATAAACATCTTCATATCCGTTACCGCTCGGGCGGTTCATCCAAAAAAGGTTTTGATTGTTCCGGTTTTGTGCGCTATTGTTTTAGCAAATGGGATATTCTTTTGCCGCATTCAAGCGCAGCTCAATCTGAAAAAGGTGAACAAATTGATCTTTCCGAGGCACGAAAAGGTGATTTGATTTTTTTTAAAGGTCACAGTTCAAAAGATTCTCGCGTAGGGCATGTTGGAATAATTACCGAAATAGCCCCGGGATATGTACGTTTCATACATTCTGCCTGGAATGGCGGTGTACGTTACGATCTGCTGAGTGCTGATTATTACCAAAAACGCTTCGTAGCCATCCGGCGAATGATTAACTGATTTCTTGCTTACTTGTAGGTTACACAGAGAACCACAGAGATAAAAAGAGCGGACGCCGCGCGGGGACACAGAGATTTTATTTAAATACTTCTTTCTTTTTAATTACGATTCCTCTGTGTCCCTCTTTTTGTCCGCGCGGAGTCCGCTCTGTGCACCTCTGTGTAATCTAATATATTAGCAAAACAATTTCCTCCGAGTTTCCTCAATTGATTGTAAATTTGTAGCATTAAGCGCATGATTGACTGGGAATAACACCTCTGTGTTTCTCATTCCTACTCTGCGTACCTCTGTGTAACCATAATTCGTCTACTGATTTTGAAACTCTGGCAAAAAGAAAATACCGTTACTTCTGAAAAAATAGAACGTTTCACTGTTGGTCGTGATCGTGAAATGGATTTACATCTGGCTGAATTTGATGTGCTTGGAAATCTTGCACATGCAACGATGCTTGAAACAATCGGCTTACTTACGGCAGACGATTTGACTGCATTGAAAGCAGAACTAATTGAAATTTACGCACAAATCCAGCAAGGCAATTTTGTGATTGAAGATGGCGTCGAAGATGTTCATTCACAGGTTGAATTGATGCTGACGCGCAAATTAGGCGACATCGGTAAAAAAATTCATAGCGGACGTTCACGTAACGACCAGGTTTTGGTTGATATGAAACTGTATACCCGCGACCGTCTTTTTCAGGTTGTTCAGGCTACCGAAAAACTTTTTGATGTATTGATCAGGAAATCGGAAGAACATAAAAATGATCTTCTACCGGGTTACACGCATTTGCAAATTGCCATGCCTTCTTCTTTTGGCTTGTGGTTTGGCGCTTATGCCGAAGGTTTGATCGACGATGTGATTCAATTAAATGCCGCATATCGTTTAGCCAATCGGAATCCGCTGGGATCAGGCGCAGGTTATGGTTCTTCTTTTCCTCTAAATCGCACACTGACTACTGAATTGTTAGGATTTGAAGGTATGCATCATAATGTGGTTTATGCGCAAATGAGCCGCGGACGTACGGAACAGGCTGCTTTAACAGCCATTTCTTCTGTGGCTGCAACGGTTTCCCGCCTCGCCATGGATGTTTGCTTATATAATAGTCAGAATTTTAGTTTCATCGTTCTACCAGATGATCTTACGACGGGCAGCAGCATTATGCCGCATAAAAAAAATCCGGACGTTGCAGAATTGCTTCGTGCCAAAACAAACCGGATGAAAGCGCTTCCAATGGAAATTACGATGGTTTTGAGCAATCTTCCTTCGGGTTATCACCGCGATATGCAGCTTTTGAAAGAAATCCTTATGCCTGCTTTTGACGAAATTCTGGATTGTCTGGATATTGCAGCTTTTATGCTTGAAAATATCAAAGTGAAACGAAATCTACTGGATGACCCAAAGTATGATTTACTTTTCAGTGTGGAGCGTGTGAATGAACTGGTAATTAATGGCGTGCCCTTCCGGGATGCATACCGTCAGGTTGGAGCGGAAATCGGTGACGGTAGTTATGTTGCACCTCGCGAATTGAAACATACGCATGAAGGAAGTATCGGAAATTTGCAAAATGATTTGATCAAGGCGCGAATGGATAATGAACTGGCGCGGTTTGGGTTTGATAATGTAAAAGCTGCTTTGGATAATCTTACGGTTTGATAATACACGGCGTTTGAAAATCATCGAGGTCACTAAAGAAGTTAATATAGGGCATGTCCCGGGAAGGGTTGATTTCTTTTTTAATCCCGAAATATTTCTTTCAAAAAATAAGCTTGTTGTACCTCAGCAAATGCAGAAAATACCTTACACGAAACCTATTGTTATCAGTTTTATTTCCATTTGGATATTTTCATTTTCACGGACTGAAAATGAAAATCATACAACTATAACCTCTCCTGATTTAATTCAAAAACAAACTTCGGATTCATTAACAGGCAAGGAATTGGCGGGACAATATTGTCAAAGCTGTCATATCCTCCCAGATCCGTCGCTATTAGATAAAAATACTTGGATTACTTCTGTTTTACCCAATATGGGGCTGCGTCTTGGCGTAAAAAGTGCAGGAAGAAATCCTTATCAAGATTTGCCGGAAGAAGAAAAAAAACGGATACGTGATCTTGATATTTATCCTGAAAATCAAATTGTTTCAGACGATGAGTGGGCAAAAATTGTGGCATATTTTGAATTAGAAGCACCGGCAATGCCACTTCCTCAAAGAAACGTTTTACCAATAACAGCCAATCTTCCTCTGTTTAAAACGCAGGAAATCATGTTGGGAGACAAACCTTTTCCACAAACTACTTTACTAAAATTTGACAAATCGACGTCACGACTTTATGTTGGCGACGCCCAGAATACTTTATATATTTTAGACAACCAGTTCAATTTAAAAGAAACCAAATCGATTGATAGTCCTCCAACAGATATAGATTTTCCGGCTTATGCAGCGCCACGTTTACTTATGATCGGGAGTTTTAAACCGTCCGAGCAACGTTCCGGCCGGCTGTTATCACTTGCACTTGAACAAAAAACCAAATCTTCTTACCTTAATATCGAAGGATTGCACCGGCCGGTACAATTCGTTTCCTCAGATATCAATATGGATGGTAAGGAAGATGCTCTTATCTGCGAATTTGGAAATCATTCCGGAAAATTGTTTTGGTATGATAACTTTCAGCCAACCAAAGAGCATGTCTTAAAAGCTTTTCCCGGAGCCAGAAAAGTGGAGATCGCAGATTTCAATCATGACAAAAAACCTGATGTCATGGTGCTCATGGCACAGGCTCGGGAAGAAATGGCCATTTTTTATAATCTTGGAAATGGTAAGTTTCAGGAAAAAACTTTGATGCGTTTTCAACCACTTTTTGGCGCAAGTTATTTTGAGCTTACCGATTTTAATCAGGACGGCTTTCAGGATATCCTTCTGACCAATGGAGACAATTGGGATTATTCGGCGGTGAAAAAAAATTACCACGGCGTCCGAATCTATCTGAATGATGGTAAAGACAATTTTAAACAAATGTTCTTTTATCCTTTATACGGTACAAGCAAAGCCATTGCACGGGATTTTGACAACGATGGAGATATTGACCTGGCTGCTATTTCCTTTTACACCGAACTTGACAATCCAGAACAAAGATTTATTTATTTATCTAACGAAGGAGAACTTCACTTCAAAGCATTTTCCACACCGGCAGCGGCTAATGGAAAGTGGCTAACAATGGATGCTGCTGATTTTGACCATGACGGCGATCAAGACATTGTCTTAGGTTCCTACTTTCACAATCTTTCAGAACTGACGACATTGATTTTTCAAGGAATTACATCCTTTCCACAGTTGCTTGTTCTAACAAACGGAACAAAGTGATTTTCATTAAGAATCATTTAGAAACAGCATAATATCAAAAAGGCAGACCTCACGATCTGCCTTTTTTGATATTATTATTAAAACGAACTCAGACTATTTTACATCCCAGAAAAGCTTGGTATTAAGATTATCTGTTCCTTGCACTGCTGCGTAGTTAGCTGCATTGTAAGTAATCTCATTAGCCGGGATAGTCCATCTTACCGGCGGTACGGTTTGCTTGTTTGCATTATCTAATGGGAAAGTGAAAGATGGCAAATCAAGTCTACGTGTTTCAGCCCAGTTTTCATATGGCTGAACCAGGTTATAGTGCAGCCATTTCTGCGTTCCAATAAGTGTCAGCTTGGCCGCACTTGATGTTGCTTTATCCCAGCTTACCCCATCTTTTAGGATGTAAGCAGCAATAGATGCATCTGTAGCTGCAGCAGGTGCAGCATTCACACCCGTTGCATTACTAATAGCAATAATTGAGTTGTAAAATTTCACAGACTGAGAAATTGCAGTTTCGTATGCAGTTTTAGCAGAAGCATCATTTGAAGTTCTCAAATAATACTCAGCCTTGATCAGATTGACTTCAGCCGCATTAATAATTACTCCAGGGAAAAACTGGTTATGACTTGTAACGTAGCGGTTGTAAATTGCAACCACACCCGCATTTGAAAGCGCAGATTGAACTGCTTGTGTTGCATTTGGGTCAATACCAATGTAGGCTCCTGCCGCATTTGCTCCCGGTTCAAAAAGAATTGGCAAACGAGGATCAGCATTTGTATTCATGAAATCCATCATTTTCTTTCCGGCTGTGTTTCCGTACCAGCCACCATCAGAAGCAATTCCGTCTTTAAAACCTTTTGAATTTATATCCGTATTGATATCGTAAACATCAAGCTGAATGTTTTGATCGTTGGATTCAACAATTGGATAAGTTGTTGAATTACCAAGAATCTCCGCCATTTCAGTAGTTGCTCTTGATGAGAAGCTTGATGCAGCTGAAACTCTGTTTAACATTCTCAAACGAAGTGAGTTGCAATAACGCTTCCAGGCAGTAAGATCACCATTGTTAATGATATCTTGTGTTTTGAAAGATGTCTGATAACCAGCGTTGATCGTTGTAGCGTTTAATTCCGTAGAAATCGCTTTCAAATCATCCAGCATCGTAGTATAAAGCGTCTGAGGATCATCAAACTTTGCATATGAAGCAGCATAATCTCCACCATTTGTACTTAAAAAACCTGCCTCGGTAAAGGGAATCGGTCCAAAAAGATCAATCATTCTTTCAGTCTGATCGTAAAGGAAGATACGGGCAACTGTCATAAAGAATTTGCGATCCGCCTGCTCAGTCGTAGTCTTAGATGCATAAACTTTTTGAAGTTCGCGGTATTGCGCCAACATATTGTAATAGTTGAACCAAACCGCTTCTGTACCAGATGAGCCAGGGACAAACTGGGCAGATGCGTCATTAACCCAGCCAGTTACTTGATTGTAATGGTTGATAGAAGTTCTCAACGCAACAAAATAATTGGTATATCCAGGAAGGACGTAATCTTTTGTTGAAACAAGAAATCCGGTAAATTGTTTTTCTACGGAAGTTACAGCAACTTTCGAGGGATCAGTATAGTTTTCAGCAATGTCGGATTCCTGACAGGATACTGCACCCAGTAAAAGTCCTGCTAATATAAATGATGATATCTTTTTCATTTTCATAATCAAATTAAAAATTAGAAGCTGGCTCTTAACATTGCACCAAACGTACGGAAAGAAGGGTTGTTACCTGCATTGCTGATGTTTTCATACCATCTTGAACTTGAATTGGCCTGCTCAGCATCCATATCTTTAATTGTTCTGTAAAGGAAGAAAAGGTTACGTCCAAAGACAGACACCGTTACATTTTGAGTTCCGATTTTACGAGCGATGAAAGATGGAAGTCTGTATGCAAGTGAAATCTCTCTCATTTTTATGTAAGTGTTTTTCTTCACATACAATTCGTAACGTGAGTTGCTGTATTGCGGCCCACCCCAGTTATAAGTATTGTTATAATAAACTGACTGGGGAACAACATTTGTGTTAGCTTCACCATCGTTAGTAACGCCATTCATTAACATACCGTCATGGTAAAGTGTCTTGCCACTTGGAGCAGCACCTTCACTTGTCTGAACACCTTTACCGTTTTCATCAATGTAGTATGTCAAACCACCATGCTCGGTATCCATTGCATTCAAACTTTCTTTTGTTAAACCACGAGAAGTCATCCAGTTAATACCAGTTGGCATAATTGATCCGCCAAATCTAAAATCTGTAACAACATCAAGCGTGAAGCTTTTGTAGCTAAAATTGTTGATCAAACCTCCTGTTAATTTTGGCAGAGCATTACCTACTCTTTTGAAATTTGGATCCAGTTGATAAATACCATCAGCACCAACAACTTCTCTTCCCTGTGCATCTTTCAAGATACCATGTGCATAAATATCACCCATTGGACGTCCCACAACAGATCTCAGCTGTGCTGCATTTCCATCGTAGTCAGCATGTAAAAATTCCGTGGCACCATTTGCAAGCGTAATAACTTTATTAACGTTCTTTGCAAGGTTTAAAGTCGCATCCCAGCTTAGATGGTTGCCATCTTTTGATTGAAGAGGTGAGAAATTCAATGCCAGTTCAAGACCCTGGTTTCTCATGTTACCGATGTTAGCAAGAACAGACTTGGCACCACTTGAAGAAGGAATTGTCATTTGAAGGATCATATCAACGATTTTCGCGTTGTAATACGAAAGATCAAAACCTAAACGGTTGTTGAAAAGTTTTGTCTCCAAACCAAATTCAAATTCATGTTTCTTCTCTGCACGGATTTTATCATTACCATAAGCAGAATTGATGTAAGTATAAAGAACAGAAGAACCACCTTTTTGCTGTACGCTAAGTGTGTTTTGCAGGTATGAATTGTTCGCAGCGTAAAGATCAGGATAGCTACCCACGATACCGAACGAACCTCTGATTTTACCGTAGCTTATAAATCTTGGAAGATTAAACGCGTCACTGAATACAAAGCTTGAGTTAACTGAAGGATAGACAAAAGAATTGTTACCCGGAGCTAATAGTGACGTACGGTCCCTTCTGACTGTACCTTCAACAAAGAACAAGTTTTTGTAGTCAAAATTGACAGTTCCAATATAAGCATCTCGCATATTACGCTCACGGGTAGTAGTTCCCGTAGCTGTATTAACAGAAGCCAAGATATCATAGAAGTTTTCTGTACTCAAACCTCCACTGGTAGAACGGCCCATTTTTGTATTAAATGTTTTGTTTGCGGTGTATCCTCCCATTACATTCACTGACATATCCGCATTTAATTTTTTCGTATAGGTCAACAAAAGATCTCCATAAACATTATTATAAAGATTATTGTTTAGCGTAAATCCACCTGAGTAACCAAACGCAAGAGGTTTTTCAGTCGCCTGTCTGTCTTCAATTCTTTCAGAAGTAAAGTCTGTTGCAATTCTTCCTCTCAACTTCAGATCATCAGTGATCTGCCAGTGCTGTGTCAAACTTGCAATGATACGATTGCTGTATTCATCATAAGTATTCTTTCTTGTACTCCATACGTAATCCGCAATATCCGTTTTAAATCCGTTGTACTTGATATTTTCATCAGGAGTCAAGCTTGGATTTCCAGAAGCTGCTGTTACATATTTATATCCCTGGCTTGTTTGATAGGTGTTGAAATACCAGTCAGCAGACTCAAAGCGGTTCATCATCCCGGTGAAGTTATTGATCATTCTATCCACTTTGTAAGGACGATTGTGCGTTTTCTGATTCACAAAATTTACCATCAAATCCGTCTTTAATTTCTTACCTGTATTAAAGCTAGAGTTAAAGTTTGCAATGTTTTTGCTGTTTTTCGCATCGTAACTGATCATCCCGTTGTCCTGGCGAGTGAATGAGAAACGAATATTTGCATTATCCGTTACTTTTGAAACCGCAAGGTTTATATTTGAGCTGCTTGTGTTTTGGAACAAATCAGCATAACTGTTGCCAGATGCAACATATGGCCGCACCACTCCGTCAAAAGCCATTACAGGCTGTCCGTCAAATTTAGGTCCGAAGTTAACAGATGCACCTAGTAACCCTCTTACTGCAGTGCCATTAACATTATAAGAAATAAAGCCATTTGCATCCTGGCCTCCGTTAGCGTAGTTCAAGCCATAACCAGGACCTCTTACATCCTGATATCTTGGCAGATAAGCAATTCTATCTACGTTATAACTTGCAGAAAAATCTACACCAAAGCCTTTTTTCCCTTTTCCAGTTTTAGTAGTTACCAAAACAACTCCATTCGTGGCCTCAGAGCCGTACAATGCCGCAGCAGATGCACCTTTAAGAATTGATATATTTTCAATATCAGCAGGGTTCAAATCCAAAAGACCGTTACCACGGATACGTTGATCTCCCCAGTAATCTGTATTTCTTGCTTCACCATTACGGATTGGAATACCATCCATTACGATAAGCGGTTGTGTATTTCCATTAATGGAGTTGAAACCACGAATGCTAATACTAACACCACTGGTTGCTCCACCAGGAGTAGCATTGATCGTAACACCAGGCGCTTTACCATACAATGCCGTAGCAAAGTTAGGCGAGGCTGTTTTTACCAAAGATTCATTGTTAATCATGGCAGTGGCATATCCCAACGCGCGCTCTTCCTTTTTAATACCAAGTGCCGTAACAACAACTTCATTTAATTGAGAAGCGTCTTCAGCCATAGATACATCCACCACTGCTCGCTTTCCTACGAGCACTTCTTGTGTTTTGTAACCAATGAAGGATACAACCAATGTGTTGGCCGCAGTAGCAGAAATAGTAAATTTCCCGTTTGCATCCGTGGTTGTTCCCGAAGTAGTTCCTTTTACCAGAATAGATACACCTGGTAAAGTTTGCCCGTCGGAGCTGGTCGTAACTGTTCCCGTAATCGTCTGAGCGAAAACGGGAGCGCTCATTACCATAATCATGACAATAAGCTTAAGTAAATTTTTTCCCATAGAGAGTAAAAAAGGTTATAAGTGAACAGCAATTATTCTATAAAAGAATTAAAGCACACAAACTTAATAAAATATTTTAATAAATATCAAAAGCATTTAAAAAAAATTATGTTTATTCAAAATCTTATTAATATATATGTTGAAGTGAGCGTAATAAAGAAGAATCTTTTGTTTAAAGAGGAAATTGATCAATAACTATAAGACCATCTATTATGGTTTATCTTATAATTTTAGAAGAGAAAATTCAATTAAATAAATGTCAAGCACGCGCAAAAGTAATTTTCGGACTTCAATATGAATGTCTCCTGGTTTTTTCTTAATAAACATGTCTCAAAAAAATATAAATTCCGCACAAACATTGTTGGGCAGAATTTATTTAAAGCTTTAAGAATAAATACTACATTATTCTATTTGAATTTATCAGCTACACATTGGAGATAGTAGTACCGGCATCTCCATAAACCGCTTTCTCCAAGTCATCCGCGTGACAAATAATTACATTGGCAACACCTCGGTCCAGAGCAGAAAATGCATTGTCAAGTTTTGGTATCATTCCTTTATTAATAACACCTGAAGCTTTGTATTCAGCATATGTGGGAGGTGTTAAGGAAGTTATAACAGCTTCATCATTGTCAGGATCCGACAATACACCTTTTTTTTCAAAACAATATATCAATTTTACAGCGAAACGACTTGCCATGGCCACCGCAACAGCCGAAGCCATCGTATCAGCATTGGTATTTAAAAGTGACCCCTCATTACTATACGTAAGCGGCGCGATTACCGGAATCAGTTTACTATTTAATATAGCATCAATCTGAGTATCATTTACTTCTTCAATATCACCGACAAAACCATAATCAACTGTTTTTACGGGACGTTTTACAGAACGGATTATGCCTCCGTCAGCACCCGTCAGCCCGATCGCATTGCAATTTAATGATTGCAAACCTGCCACCAGATTTTTATTAACCAGCCCACCATAAACCATTGTCACTACATCCAGCATCGGTTTGTCGGTAATCCGGCGGCCGTCAACCATTTGTGTTTCAATCTGAAGCCTGGCGGCAATTTGTGTAGCCACTTTTCCTCCTCCGTGTACAAGAATTTTCGTCCCGGGCAACTGTGCAAAAACCGCTAAAAAACGGGCACAGGCATCAGGATTATCAATTACATTACCACCGATTTTAATTACGTAAAGCGTTTCAGACATTGAATTAATGGTTACTTTTCTGTATTCAAGGCCGCAAAGTTAGAAGAAATCGTGGATTGGAATTTAAATGCGCTGGAAGGTTTTAATAAAATAAATTTCACCTCTGACGAAATTCCTCCATTAACCAGTACCGGACAAGTAAATTTGCATAATTCTGCCTATGTGATACATGCTGGAATTTACGTTATTTTACAACGTGAATTTTTTTAGAAAAATTACGTTGAGTAGTTAAGTCCGGAGGAAGCAATGAGCAGCCGGAAATCTTTAGAACTTGAAACCTGAATTATGCAATTCAGCTCCCACTATCAAAATATCCGATGAAACGAAGTCTTTTTCTATTCATTATTGTTTGTGCATTTTTTGCAAAAACCAGTGCCACTGCCCAAATTCAAAAACATGCGCAATGGACTTATACGTTCTCAAAAGGTGAAGTAAAACAGGGCGATGTGGTAGACTTGGTTTTTACGGCCGTGCTCGACAAAGACTGGTATATCTACTCTTCTGATTTTGATCCCGAACTTGGGCCCATGTTAACGACTTTTTCGTATACCAAAAATAAGTCTTATGAATTGGTTGGGAAACTGAAACCTCAAAATCCCAAAACAAAATATGAGGAAATTTGGGGCGGAAATGTTAAGTTTTTTGATGGAAAAGCGGTTTTTAAACAAACTGTAAAAATACTTACGGATAATCCTGTTATAAAAGGAACCTCAGAATACCAGACTTGCAGCCACACCTCAGGAACTTGCGTTCCGGGAGGCGATGATTTTGAATTTAAAGGTTTGAAAGTGGTAGCAGGCACTTCTGCCGAACCGGCCATCGGAACCACTCCTGGCGAAGAAAAAACAACTGCTTCCAATACAGAAGTAAAAGACACGACTACTCAGGAAACAGCTAATATTTCTTTAACTGCGGGCGATTCTGCCGCAGCTTTCCAGGCGAAATCAGAATCACCAAAAACAGATTTGACATCGGAAGATACCGGTGCAGATAAATCCTTATGGGCATTTGCACTTGCTGCTTTTTTATCAGGTTTAGTTGCTTTATTGACACCTTGCGTATTTCCAATTATTCCGATGACGGTGAGTTATTTCACCAATCAGACGAATGGAAAAGTTAAAGCCTTATTATATGGTATATCCATTGTATTGATTTATACTTTGATTGGAACAGTTGTTTCACGTTTGAACGGACCGGCGTTTGCAAATTTTCTGAGTACACACTGGATTCCAAATGTACTTTTCTTCGCCATCTTCTTTGTTTTCGGATTATCATTCCTGGGACTTTTTGAAATTGTTTTACCAAGTGCTTTTGTGAATAAAATGGATGCGAAATCAGATCAGGGAGGTTATGCAGGAATTTTCTTCATGGCATTTACACTCGTTCTGGTTTCATTTTCTTGTACTGGGCCAATTGTTGGAAGTTTGTTAGTTGCCTCAGCGGGCGGTGCGGTTGTAAAACCGATTGTTGGAATGGCGGCGTTTTCTTCTGCTTTTGCAATTCCTTTCACTTTGTTTGCATTATTTCCTCAATGGCTTAAATCTTTGCCAAAATCTGGTGGCTGGTTAAATACTGTAAAAGTGGTGCTGGGTTTTCTTGAACTTGCGCTTGCGTTGAAATTTTTAAGTATTGCAGACCAGGTTTATCACTGGCATTTGCTTGACCGCGAAGTTTACCTTGCTTTCTGGATTGTTATTTTCTCGCTGATTGGTTTTTATCTTTTGGGAAAACTCCTTACGCCGCACGATTCTCCGATTGAACGTGTAAGTGTTCCAAGAATTTTACTTTCTATCATCACTTTCACCTTTGTCGTTTACATGATTCCGGGTATGTGGGGCGCACCTTTGAAAGCATTGGCAGGTTACTTGCCTCCACAATCCACAATTGATTTTGATTTAAGTAAAAGGGTAAGCGGAATAGCTCCGTCAGCATCTTCGGGTGAGACTAAAAAATATGCTGATCTGTTTCATTTGCCGCATGATCTGGATGGATTTTTTGATATCAAAGAAGCACAGGCTTATGCTAAAAAAGTAAACAAACCTGTTTTCATCGATTTTACAGGACACGGCTGTGTGAATTGTCGTGAAATGGAAGCGAGAGTATGGCCGGATCCGGAAGTTTTGAAACGTCTTCAAAATGATTTTGTCATTGCTGCACTTTATGTGGATGACAAAACTGAATTACCGGAAGCCGACTGGTATACCTCAAAATATGATAACAAGGTAAAGAAAACCATTGGTGCACAAAATGCTGATTTGCAAATTGTTAAATACAACAATAATGCGCAGCCACATTACTGCATCGTGGATCAAAATGGTGATCTTCTGGTTGCTCCAAAAAATTATGACTTAAATCCGGCTCATTTTGTAGCCTTTCTGGAAAGCGCAAAAGCTGCTTTTAAGAAATAAATTCGATACCAATTATTAAAAATGGCTTCATTGTTCAGACAGTGAAGCCATTTTTATTTATAAATAACAAGAAAATCAGCATATTTTCCAGAACTTCGTCTTTTCGCTAAAACGTTTTTTCAAATCCTTAACTCAACAAAAAAATATACAGAATCTGTGAAAACAAATTTTTATCAAATGACTAAAGGCTGTTTTTTTGCTGTCATATTATTTGGATTGAATACCTGCTTTGCCCAGAATTTCCGTCCACCTGCTGTCCCGCTTATTACGGTTGATCCTTATACCAGTGTCTGGTCATTTGGTAGTGAACTAAACGGCTCACCTACTAAACACTGGACAGGCAAACCGAATCCAATAGACGGATTAATTCGTGTTGATGGAAAAACATTTCGTTTCATGGGCGCTGCTGTACCTGTTTTGAAAACCATTGTAGGCACAGCAAAAGTGGAGGAATATGAAGCAGTATACACCACAGAAAAACCAGCTGCCGACTGGAATAAAGAAAATTTCAAAGCAACTGGCTGGAAAAGCGGGAAGGCTCCTTTTGGCACAAAAGACCGTAATGACAATATGCTGAAAACCGGGACAGTTTTTCCAAAAGAAGTATGGTATCGCCGGGAATTTTCTTTGGATAATGTCAATTTTGAAAAGATTGGTTTAAACATTTTTCATGACGATGATGTAGCCGTTTTTATAAATGGGGTTTCTGCATATGAATGTGCCAATTGCTTTACCGGTGGTTATGAAACAAAAAAGATCAGTGAAGCTGCAAAAAAAACATTAAGAAAAGGCAAAAATACCTTAGCCGCTTTTTGCAAAAACGGAGCCGGACCAGGATATATCGATATTGGTTTGACTGACGAAATTGCACCAAAAGGCGCAGATGTAATTATAGCTGCGAAACAAACCAGCATGATGATGAAAGCAACACAAAGCATTTATACTTTTGACGCCGGAACAGTACAGATCACAGCAAGTTTTGTCGCTCCTTTGTTGATGGATAATCTGGCATTGCTTTCCAGACCGGTTAATTATATTGTTTACGATGTAAAATCGAAGGATGGAAAAGTACATGATGTTCAGATATTGACTTCTGTTTCAGGATTATTAGCAGTCAATGAAGGTAATCAGGAAGTAACTGAAAGAGCCGGAAAAGATGGTGGCCTGGTTACGCTTGCAATTGGAAGTCTGGATCAAAAAGTTTTACAGCGAAAAGGTGATGATGTACGTATTGACTGGGGTTACGCGTATTTGGCAGCCTCCGAAAAAACGGTTTCAGGTTCAGCTTTCGGAACACCAGCCGGACTGATAAAAAGTTTCTCTCAAAAAGGTGTACTGGATCCGATCAATACCATGGTGATCGGTACCGGCGAAACGAGGGCGATGGGAATTATTTCCAACCTTGGAAAGGTTGATGCCAAAGGCTCTTCGAATCACGTTTTGCTAGGTTATGACGACGAATTTTCAGTTCAGTATTTTGAAAAAAACCTGCTTCCGTGGTGGAATAAAAATGGTGATAAGACAATTCAGGGAGAGTTGAAAGAGGCTGAAAACAAGTTCAGTCAAATCATAAATGACTGTAAAGCTGTTGATTTGAAAGTTTATGATGATGCTTTAAAATCGGGTGGAAAAAGTTATGCTGAACTTTGCGTTGCAGTATACAGACAGGCTATTGCTGCCCACAAACTGGTTGCCGGACCAGATGGAGTGCCATTATTCCTGTCAAAAGAAAATTTTAGTAACGGATCAATCGGGACCGTGGACATAACGTATCCTTCTGCGCCTCTTTTTCTTGTTTATAACCCGACCCTTTTAAAAGGAATGATGGAACCGATTTTCTACTATTCTGAAAGTGGAAAATGGAAAAAGCCTTTCGCAGCACATGACGTAGGTACTTATCCACTTGCAAACGGACAAACCTACGATGAAGATATGCCGGTTGAGGAATCGGGTAATATGCTAATTCTGACTTACGCAATCAGCAAAGCTGAAAAGAACTTGGAATTTGCGAAGAAACACTGGGAGACTTTAACTGTTTGGGCCAACTATTTGAAAAAAGAAGGTTTCGATCCTGCAAATCAGCTTTGTACGGATGACTTTGCCGGCCATTTGGCGCACAATACTAACTTGTCTATAAAAGCCATTATGGGTTTAGCCAGCTATGCGAAACTTGCTGAACAATTAGGTCAGAAAAAAGAAGCAGACGAAGTGAATGCTTTGGTTAAAGAGTTTGCAAAAAAATGGATGGAAATGGCTGCGGATGGCAATCACTATGCATTAACTTTTGACAAGAAAGGAACTTGGAGCCAGAAATATAATTTGGTCTGGGATAAGCTTCTTGGCTTGAATGTGTTTCCAAAAGAAGTGGCAAAAAAGGAAATTAACTTCTATTTGACAAAACAGCTGGCTTTCGGATTACCATTGGATAGCCGTAAGACTTATACCAAATCGGACTGGATTTTCTGGACTGCTACTCTTGCTGATAATCAAAAGGATTTTGAAGCTCTGATTAAACCGGTTTATAAATATGTAACAGAAACTCCGGATCGGATTCCTCTTTCAGATTGGCATGAAACGACAGATGGAAAATCGGTTGGTTTCCGAGCTCGCTCGGTTGTTGGAGGATATTATATGAAGGTTTTGGAAGCAAAGTTAAAATAACTGGATTGGGGTGAGTATTTTAAATGCTCACCTCATTTTATTTCTTCCGTTCTAAATCTTCGCGAACGTTTTCAACAAATGATTCAGAAGAATTGGTAAGGGCAGCGATTTTGGAAATTTCGAAGTCCGTATGAGATAACAGATTTTTTGGTAAATTCGTAAGTTTTATGCTGCCAACCTATTTCAATGCCTATTTTGGTACCTATTACAAATCCCTTTTCAAAGACCTCCTCGAAGGTTATCAATTTTATGGCTTCAATAATTCCCATAACCTTCCAATTTTGTAGCTATCCTAATTGAATTACGAACTACTTGCCTAACCGCAAATCTTCTTGAACCTCTTCGACCAATGATTCAGAGCAATTAGCGAGAGCCGCAACCTTAGATATTTCGAAATCTGTATTTATTAAAAGATTCTTAACAATTTCATAAGTTTTATTATACTCCCCCGTTGCAATCCCCTCCTCCAAAGTGATAATCTTGATTGCTTCTATAATTCCCATGGCATTCTCATTTCCGGTTAAAGTTTTTACCTCACTATCAAATTTAATATTTATTTCAGGATTTTCAATGTAAATGAAAGTCTTCAGAAAAAAGAGAAAACGTCTGATTTTTTCATTGTCGTATCGCTTGCTTTCTATTAGTGCCCTAACTATTCTTAATCTTTGTTCGCCTAATTCGAATTCTGAAACCTGGTTTGCCAACGACGCCTTTTGCGCGGCAAGAATTACCAATGCAAAAAGATTATCCATACTTAACAATTGATCCTCAGTATGGTCAAGTATGTGATAGGAATTATACTTATAAATAATTTCCGTCCCTAAAAAATTCTTCCGGTATTCAGCCGGCCGTTTTTGATTTTGTTTTCCCGTAAATACCGCCAAAGCCGCCACTTCAACTTCGAATCTGTCCAGTATTCTGTAATAATATTGAAACATTCGTTGCGGGAAATTTTTTATAGCGCCATCCTGTATTTCAATATGAACCAGAATATATTCTTCCTCACCGGTTTTCAGATAGGTTTTCACCAACATATCCACAAACCGGTTTCCACCTTTTTTCTCTAAATCTGGAAAAAGTTCTGCCAGCTCTTTATCCATAAAATCAAAACCTTTTTCAAAATCAAAAACAATATCAGCATCTTTGAAAAAGAAATATAAAAGATCAGCGAAGCACTCTTCAAATGCGCTTTTTAGTAGTATATCGTTTTTTCTCCGCATGTAATATGAGTACGGGGTTTTGGACAAAATAGATTTTGAACAAAATAAAAACCACTTGTAAAACTGAAATTTCAGTAATACAAGTGGTTCTGTTTGTATCGATATTCGGACGCAGACTTTGGCTCGCCGTCTCGAAATAAAGACGTTTTATTTATTCAAAGTTTTGAAAAGCATGCCTTTTTCAACTTTATCCGTCAAAGCCATTCCATTAAGGATCGCTAGATCGTCCAATTTATTATCCGGCATATTTGCATCTTTTAAAAGATCACGAAGTGTTCCATCGCGCTGCGCCGTTTTTATTCTTATACGATCTGGTTCTCTGTTTAGTTTTGATTGATCGGTTATCGATTTAAATCCTTGTGCAACAGACTTAAACTGATTAAAATTCGAGCCAAAATCAGTACTCGCAGCAACACCATGAATAGCGTAAATAGATCCGTTATACTGAATTAACCAGGTTGCAATCTGCGCCGCATTGGCAGCCGGAGCAGTTTGTCCCTGAGCAACTTGTTTTGCTACCATTGCAATGGCTGGAAATCCATTGATCGTTGTTTTATTATTTTCAGAAGTTTGCAAGCCGTAATTTTTGATCACAGTTTGTGCGGCTTCATCAAGCGTTTTTCCTTCTGCAATTGTAAAAAGCATCATTGCTTTTCCGTCTTTGGAAGCCATCTGGAATTGTGCTGGCGTATTTTCTGTCTGCCAATCCGCTGGAACCGGGAACTGGAATTTTAATTCAGGATGATAAAATTGTCCGCCTTCAACAAAACCTTGTTTGGGATCTACGCCATAAATTAGTCCTTCTATCTTACGCAAATAAACATCACGGTTAACATTATATTTAGCCTGATGAGCAGCTTGATAATTCGTTGCAAGTTTCTCCACCGTTACCTGACGATTTCCCGGATCCGGGTGAGTTGACTGGAAAGTTGGAATCGTTGCTCCGCTTTTTTCACTGATTCTTTTCAAAGTACCAAAAAAATCCGCCATTTGATGTGCGTCATATCCAATTTTGCTTGAATATTCTACACCCAATTCATCCGACTGACTTTCATGATCACGACTGTATTTCAGCAACAATAAACCTAGTCCTGCTGACGCTTGGTCCGACAAACTTCTGAATGTAGGAGAAAGTACAGAACCGGCAAGTAAAACACCTTGTGTAAAAACCTGTTTTGTTTGCTGGCTGGCTGAATGGCGTGCAGCAATATGTCCGATTTCGTGTCCTAAAACACCTGCAAATTCGGCTTCATTATTGAAATGAGCCATAATTCCACGGGTAAAATAAACATATCCGCCAGGAACCGCAAATGCATTCACAACCGGTGAATCAACAATAAAAAACTGATAATCAACTTCCGGCCGATGCGAAACTTTTCCCATCGCTTTACCTTTTTCATTGATAAATGCCGTCAGATTTTTATCATCATATAATCCCATGGAAGCTACTACGGACGGATGCGATTCTGCGCCCAAAGCTTTTTCTTTTTCCGGAGACATGAAAATGATTTCATTTTTGCCGGTTACCGGATTTCTGGAACAACCGGAAAAAATTCCTGCTCCTAAAAAACAAGCCAGCAGATGTATTTGAAACTTCGTATTCATAAAAATCATTAATGTTTTTGTTAGTGAGCAGGTCAAAATTAAGTAAGTATTGCTCCGCAATCAAAGAATCATGCCAATTGACGGAGTGAATACTTTGACTGAAAAACATACTTCCGGTTACATTTTCTTATAGCACAGTTATTTTATTAAATATTTGAATCTCTTTATTAACTTACCTTTGCTTACCAAAACGCGATTGATTGTTGCAAAATAATCTGCGCCCATTTAACTCAGACACGATTTATTGAATATACATTATCTCATGGCATCAAAAAAAAGTACGTTTAGCGCGCTTCCAACCTGGTTGGCTCGATTTGATTTCCTTGGGATTTTCGAAAAAGACCCTTTCGGCAATTTTCTGATTATTAAACGCTTCTTCATTTTTGTTATTGGCTGGTTTACCTATTATCGATATACGGCGGTAAATAAAATCAAAATCACAGGAAGTGAGCAGCTTATTGACCTGCCAGATCATGGTGTTATTTTTCTCTCAAACCACCAGACTTACTTTGCTGATGTCATTGCGTTTTATCACATTTTCTGTGCTACAAAATGGGGTTACAAGGATACTATTGCACCACCTTTTTATCTGTTTTCACCAAGAGCGCGCTGTTATTATGTGGCTGCTTCTGAAACTATGAAGGAAGGTATTTTACCAAAACTTTTTAGTATCGGCGGTGCCATCACCATCGACCGTTCCTGGCGGGCCAATGGTGAAAATGTAAAACGGGAACTGGACAATTCTGCGCAGGACAAAATTGGTATGGGCCTTAAACATGGCTGGGTTGTCAGTTTTCCACAAGGCACAACAAAACCCTTTGCACCGGTAAGAAAAGGAACCGCATACTTAATAAAGGAACATCAGCCCATTGTTATTCCTGTTGTCATCAATGGTTTTAGAAGAGCTTTTGATAAAAAAGGACTGCGTTTTAAAAAGAGAAATACAACGCTTACCGTTCAGTTTAAAGAACCAATGCATTTTTTACCGGATGAATCTGTGGAAGATATGATTGACAGAATTACCCGCGCCATTGAACAGGAACCGCCGAAAGAAATCAATAATGCTCTGGCCACGCAATAACAGGGCATCATTTTTGTACCATTCAATATAACTCATTCAAAAAATTTATGGCACAAAAAGTATTGATTACCGGCGGAACAGGTTTGATAGGAAAACGGCTGACTACATTTCTTTTGAAAAGGGGGTATGAAGTTGCTTATCTGACCAGAGAAAAATCAAATATTCCGTTTGTAAAAGTTTATGAATGGGATGTAAAAAATAAATACATCGAAGCTGGTGCACTGGAAAATACCTATTACCTGATTCATCTTGCAGGAGCAGGTGTTGCTGATGAAAAATGGAGTGAGGAAAGAAAAAAGGAAATTTTTAGTAGCCGTACGGATAGTATAGAGCTGATCTCCCGAAAATTAAAACAGCTGAATATCAAGCCAAAATCATTTATCTCGGCCTCAGGAAGCAGCTATTATGGCGAAGACACAGGTGATATTCAGCATACCGAAATGTCGCCTCCCGGAAAAGATTTCCTATCCGAGGTTACCGTTGAATGGGAAAAAGCTGCTGATAATGTAAAACAACTGGGCATCCGAACTGTAAAACTGAGAACTGGAATCGTCCTTAGCAATGACGGTGGAGCAGTTCCCAAAATGGCTCAGCCAGCAAAATTTGGTTTTGGTGCACCGCTGGGTTCGGGTAAACAATGGCTTTCCTGGATTCATATTGATGATCTCTGCCGGTTATATATTGAATGCATGGAAAAAGATTCCTGGGAAGGTGCCTATAATGCCGTTGCTTTTCCACCTGCGACTAACGAAGATTTTACCAAACAAATCTGCAAGGCACTGGATAAACCGCAATGGCTCCCAAATGTTCCTTCTTTTGCACTTCGTCTGGTTTTTGGAGAAATGGCCAATGTCGTTCTTGGTAGTAATTATGTGATCAACCAGCGGATAAAAGATGAAACGGATTTCAAATATGATTTCCCGGATCTTCCTGAAGCGTTGAAGGACGTTTTTTCAAAATAATTTTAATAAACATAAATCGGATTTGTGTAAACCCAGGGAAGCCATTCTTTCCTGAATTTCAGTCTTGCGACAATCCGATAATTTCCTTTTTTATTTTTTGTTTGAAATTCATAATCATAACTATCTTCCTTACTATCAATTATTTTTCCATTTTGGTATAATTCAAATTTGACAGGAAATGGAGAAGTCGCTTTTAATCTGAATACATTTTTGCTTTGAATTAAATCTCCCATCACCGCATTTATTTTTCCTGAGCTGTCGGAAGAAACGAATTGGAAACCATTTGCTTCGGCCAGACTTTCAAAGGAAATATAAGCATGTCCTTTCACCAGTTCATTTTTTAACGCACGGCTTGAAAGCGTATCGCCAAAGATATGCGTGTTAGCAAAATTGAAAGAATGAAAATAAGTATCCAGTTCCATTTTAAAAGTCCAGCCGGCAATATCAGGTTTTCCAAACAACAACTTTTCTTTCCAACCAGGCTCTGTTATAGATAAAGTTTTGGCATTTGGGCCAACCCATTCCACTTTTCCATTTTTCAAATATCTTGCCCTTAGACTTTGATTATTATGTGCATCCACGGCGGCCATTCCAACAATTTTCCGATGATTGTTGAGTGAATCCCAAAGTACAATAATTTTTGTTTGTTCATCAAAAAGTTCGCGATAGCTCCAATGGCGGTTCACTCCGCTATTTAACATTCCATTGATTAAAAATTTCAACGGACTTTTTTCATCAATCAAATCAGAATGAATATTGTAAATTTCCATTCCCTGATAATCCGGATTTGCCCAGTCGTGCGAATCTTCCGAATGCAGATAAAAAACCATCCCGCCATTTTTTACCACATTGTGAATCAGTTGATTTCTGTCACTTTTCCAGTCCAGAACTACATTTCTTAACGGCGTTACCATCATACTTGGCCCAGGAGATTCCGTTCCTGATTCTATTACGATATCGTTGAAAGTCCCGTGAATTCCTCTTGGAAAGGTATCCAGATCAGACAAGCGATGATCTACCAGAAAAATAAAATTCAATTTCGCCTTTTTCGCCGCCGGGATTATTTCAGACAAAATACCGCGACTGTCGTGAGAACGATATGTGTGGGAATGAAGGACGCCTTTATAATCTGTGTGTTTGGTAGATTGTTGTGGCTTTTTATACTTTTTCCACAAAAGAGCTCGCTCATGTTCCAGTTCAGGGTAAATAATGTAACGATTATAAAGTGGCGGGATGAGGAAGTAAAGGATAATTGCCAGAGAAAGCACGGCCGAAAGTTTAACCAAAATAAGTAAAATGCGTCCGATTATTTTCACCGCTTTCATGGTAAGAGAAAGATTTAAAAAGCTAATCCCTAAAAGCTAACAGCTACATACCTTATTCTTCCTCCTCTTCTTCTTCACTCAAAATCTGTCTCGTTTCCAGCCATTTATCACGCTGCACTTTTGCCCGAAAATCATCCTGAACATTAAGCTGGATATTTCCGTTACTGAAAATTGTCATTTGCAAGCCTACAAAAGCCAGTGCTTCGTTCAATCTTGTTTCCAGAGGTTCGTTTGTGAAAATGCAGTCATGCCAGTACCAATCCAGCTTTTCACCTGCAATTTCCTCAACAACATTTTTGTAATCTTCAACAGTATAACCCACGAACGGTTTACCATAACGTTGCCAGAGAATTTGCATAACCGTATCCAGTGAAACTTCATGATTGGATTTTTTTCTCAAATACAAATCCAGAATCATTGCCACCAAAGCACCTTTGTGATATACCGAAACTTTACGGTGCGGAATTCCTTTTTCATAACCATCAAGCCACAGATCAAAAGAAGATTCAGCAAGGGATTGTGAAGCAAGCGCATTATTTTCAAAATGCCGCTTCATATAAACCTGTAATTCTTTTACATAAGCTTCATCATCGAAAACACCGGCGCGCCTTAAAAATAAATCTCCATAATAAGTTGTGCAGCCTTCGGCGACAAAACAGGTTTCGAAATAATTTTCTTTGGTAAAATCGTATGGTAAAAGTTCGACTGGACGGATTCTGATAATATTCCAGGCGTGAAATAATTCGTGGGAACTTACGCCTAACAAATCAGTATATAATCCTTCGCCTTCATCATCGGGGCCTAAAACGATCATTGTAGAGTTATGATGCTCCACACCGTGATAAAAAGCATTTGGTAAAATCAGATTCAGGAAATGGTAATCTTCTTCCGGGAATTCTTCCATGGTCGCAATTTGCTCTCTGGAAAATCTTCGGAAATCACGCTGAATTCGTTTCCAGTTCGGTTTCAGATTCCCGTGCATCCATATATGAAACTGCACACCGCGAACAACGTAGTCAGATTTCTGCAAAGTTTCTGATGCCAGAAGCGGACTATCAACCAATTGATAAAAATCCTTTGCAATTAGTTGATGCCGACCGGAAGATTCCAGTCCACAGGCAATTTCAAAACTTTCGGGCAAGGCCAGTGAAACTGAACATTGATCATTAATTCTGCCTTCTGTATAAAAACAAAAATTGATAAAATTAAGATACCAAAGTTCCTCATCGACATAACTGCTGCCGGCATTTTGTATCGCTGCAAAGAAAGAATAGCGTATTTGAACTGTTTTTTCTGAATTTGTTTTAACCTCCCAACGATCTTTCGTGATTTTGCGTAATGGTAGTTTATCACCGCTTATTGAAATTGCTTCAATAAATTGAATATTTTTGGCAAAATTTTGAATTTCATAACGCCCGGGCCGCCATGCAGGTAACTGAATTTCAATACGATCCGCAGTTATATCAGGAATGGTGTAAGTAATCGATAAAAAATGCGAAGCAGGGTCAGTTACTGAAATTTGATAGTGCATAAACGTCGAAATGAGGCGTACTAATGAGGGTCAGATCAATAATAAACCAAAAGTTAAGAATTTTGCGTTAGTATTAACAATATTAAATAAACCATTTAGAAATGAAAAGGAAAATCCTCCTATCCTGCTTGTTTATCCTCACACTAGCGATTAAAACAACTGTTTTTGCCCAAAATGACGAATATTACCGTCCTGATACAGTGAAAAAGGAAAGGCCAGTCAGAAGAGAAATGCAGCCTGTTGAAGATAAAGCTCCTGTTGAGCCTAAAAAAATTGAGAGTGATTTAAAGAATCTTGCATTTAAAGAAAGAATACGTTTGGGCGGAAGTTTTGGGTTAAGTTTTGGGACGATCACCAATGTGAACTTATCGCCTATGGTCGGCTACCAGATTACAGATAAACTTGTCGGCGGAGTTGGTGCTACGGTTATGTGGTTTAAGTCAAAATATTTTGGATACAATACCATCAATTATGGCGGCCGGGCTTTCCTGATGTACCAGATTGTACCGGTAGTCAATATTATTGCGGAATATGAATCGTTAAACGTACCTATGTCTTACCAAAAAAGAACCTGGCTGAGCTCGCCTATGATTGGTGCTTCATACAGTCAGCCGACAGGTGGGAAATTAATTCGGGCGGTTCACTTTACAGCGCTTTTTAATGTGAATTATAACAATCAGATTGATCCTTATAATCAGGAAAATCTCTCGCCTTATGGAAGCCCTTTTGTCTTCCGGGTAACTTTTCTGTAAATCAATCCGTACTTTTGTAACAAATATTATTTCTGCCGCCTTTTTGTATCCTATTGTTTGATATAAAATCAATCAGATTCATTAACAAATACTATTACGTTTTTCATTTTCAATCTTTTATAAAAGAGAAAATGAAATCAATTCAATTATGGAAAATCCGGTTTTAATTTTTGGTGCAGGCGCATTGGGTATGCAGGCACTTGATATTTTCAGAAGAAACAATGTACTCGTCTATGGAATCCTGGACGATAATAAAGAATTGCACGGTAAAGAATTCGGTGATGTAAGTGTTTTGGGCGCTACGGACGATGAAGCTTTTGTAAAAATTATCGGCGAAAAATGTGAAACTTTTGTGGCAGTTGGTGAACGTTCGGTACGTAAACAATTGACAGAAGGTTTGAACGAGCGTTTTAAAAGTATGCCGGTTAACGCAATCCATGAAAGTGCGATCATTTCAGAAATGGCAGCCGTTGGGCATGGAAATCTTTTTGCAGCACGTACGGTTGTTGGGGCTACGTCAAAATTAGGAAGTCATTCTTTATTTCTGACCGGTTCTGTTATTGAAACGGCTGTTCAGGTTGGTGATTATGTTACAATTGGAGCAGGAGCTATTATCAACGATCGTGTAAAAATTGCCGATGGCGTATTTATTGGATCGGGAGCAATTATTGTTGCAGGTATTGAAATCGGGAAAAATGCACGGATTGGTGCAGGTTCTGTGGTTGTGGAAAACGTACCGGCAAATGCCACATTTTTTGGCAACCCGGCAAAGAAGATTTAACTCTGATTTGTCATGAAAAGACCAATGCTTGCTGAGTAAGAGCCGGTTCAATGTTAAATACCTCAGTTTAAATCAATAAAATTCGTAGATAGTTTTTTTATTCACACGAAAAGACACTACCTTTGCAGTCCTTTTGACAGAAATAGTGAAAGAGCTAAGTAAATACAACATAGACATTTACGGTTTGGAAGACAAACAGTATGACTATGATATGGAGTCGGGAGACGCTTTTTTTCAAGAATTAGAGCAGGATCTCATCGAACACGGACAGTTTAAAACCCATGTGGTTTTGACAAAATCTGCTACGATGCTCCAATTGCATTTTCATACTGAAGGGTCGGTCGAGTTACTTTGCGACCGCACTTTGGAACCGTTTGAGGAGCCTGTAATTTCGGACGACCGGATTATTTTAAAGTTCGGCGACCGTGATGAAGAGCTGACCGATGAGATAGAAATCATCAACCGGAATACTAACCGGATCAATGTTGCGAAATACGTCTTTGAATTCATTGCACTTTCGCTTCCGGTTAAAAAATTGCATCCAAGTCTTCGGACAGAAGATGATACTGATGATGAATCAGAAGACGATGAAGTGATATTGGTATATTCTTCGGCAGACGATGAAGAAACTGATGAGAACGATTCCGAAGAAAAAATTGACCCACGTTGGGAAGCATTAAAAAAATTAAAAGGGCAATAAGGAATTAATAATTCTGAGCCACATATAAAAGTTTTTCAAACCGAATATTAACAACCGAACATAAAGCATCATGGCACATCCTAAGCGGAAAATTTCCAAAACCCGTCGCGATACACGCAGAGCACATGACTTCCTTACAGGCAAGCAATTGTCAGTTGACTCTTCAACAGGGGAAATTCATCAGTTCCACCGTGCGCACGTACACGAAGGAAATCTGGTTTATAGAGGCAAAGTTGTTGTTGAAAATTATGCCAAAACGGTTTAATTTTTGATGATGAGAATGCCAATTTCGCAGCAGCCTTATAAAAGTTGTTGCGAAATTCTTTTTTACTAAGGCACAACTGCTAAATTTACACCTTCGATTTCTAACTTTTAGTACAAAATAACAGCGTGTAAATGAAAATTGCGGTAGATGCTATGGGGGGAGATTTAGCTCCACAAGCAATTGTTGAAGGGGTTATGCAAGCCACTTCCGAACTGCCATCGGATGCCCGAATCGTGTTAATTGGCCGTGAAAGTGATATTTTGGAGATTTTTCGCCAGAATAACTTCTCTTCATCAGTCGTTGACATCATTCATGCAGATGATGTTATTGAGATGGGTGAGCACCCTACAAAAGCTCTTTCTCAAAAGCCCAACTCTAGCATAGGAATAGGTTTTAAGCTTCTGAAAGAAAAAGAAATTGACATTTTTTGCAGCGCCGGTAACACAGGAGCAATGCATGTCGGTGCTCTTTTTAGCATAAAAGCTATTGAAGGCGTTTTAAGGCCAGCTATTGCAGGTTATGTACCTCAGGTTGGAGGCGGATATGCCATCATGGTGGATATTGGTGCCAATGCAGATTGCAAACCGGAAGTTCTGGCGCAGTTTGGAGAAATCGGCTCTCTTTTTGTTCAGCACACATTCCAGATTGAGCGCCCACGTGTTGCACTAATGAATATTGGTGAAGAAGAACAGAAGGGATCATTAACTGCACAGGCTACTTATCCGCTGCTCAGGGATAATAAAAAAATCAATTTTATTGGAAATATTGAAGGGAAAGACCTCTTCACTAATAAAGCAGATGTGATCGTTACTGACGGTTTCACTGGGAATGTATTATTTAAATTAGGAGAGTCGTTTTACGAAATTGCCAAACAAAAAGGGATTCAGGATGATTTTATCGATCAGACGAATTATGAATCCATCGGCGGAAGTTCAATTATCGGAGTAAACGGAAATGTAATGATTGCACATGGTATTTCTTCGCCGCTGGCAATTAAGAACATGCTTGGATGGGCATACAAACAAGTTAAATCAAAAGCATATCTGCACATTGCAAATGCATTGAACTAACAAGGCACAACAGGAAGTTATAATTGCGAATAAACTCTGATACTATTTTTTACCAAAATTCATATGAATTTTGAATGCTAGAAATTAACCATGACCCACGCAAGAGCCTCTATAACAGGAATACACGGGTATGTGCCTGACTATATTCTGACAAATGCTGAATTGGAAACAATGGTGGCGACAAACGATGAATGGATCGTTAGCCGCACCGGCATTAAAGAACGTCGCATACTTAAAGGAGAAGGTTTAGGAAGCTCACATATGGGCGCTGAGGCGGTAAAAGGGTTGCTTGCCAAAACCAATACTGCTCCGGAAGAAATTGATTTGCTGATCTGCGCTACCACTACTCCCGATTTTATTTTTCCTGGAACGGCCAATCTTATCTGTGATATGACAGGCATCAGGAATGTTGGAAGTTTTGATATTCAGGCGGCTTGTTCCGGATTTGTTTATGCACTTACAATCGGTTCTCAGTTTATTGAAACCGGAAAATATAAAAAGATCATCGTGGTTGGTGCTGATAAAATGTCAGCAATTGTAGATTATACCGATCGCAAAACCTGTATTCTTTTTGGTGACGGTGCCGGAGCTGTGCTTTTGGAACCTGATACAGAAGGATATGGCATTGTAGATTCTATTATTCGTTCTGATGGTGTTGGATATCCATATCTTCACCAGAAAGCAGGAGGAAGCCGGTATCCGCCTACACACGAAACCGTTGATAATAAATGGCATTCTGTTTATCAGGATGGTGCACAGGTATTTAAATTTGCTGTGAAAAATATGGCTGATATCTCAGCTGAGATCATGGAAAAAAATAACCTGACCAGTGAAGACGTTGCATGGCTTGTTCCGCATCAGGCAAACCGCCGGATCATTGAAGCAACAGCCAATCGTATGGGTGTTGGGATGGATAAAGTGATGGTGAATATCCAGAAATACGGAAATACCACATCGGCGACGATTCCACTTTGCTTGTGGGATTATGAGTCGCAATTGAAAAAAGGAGATAATCTTGTTTTAGCTGCTTTTGGGGGAGGATTTACCTGGGGAGCTATATATTTGAAATGGGCATTATAAAAAGAAATGAATAATGGGCATGCTTCATTATTCATTTTTTGTTTAAGATTTTACAAAATTTTTGCATTACTTATTAACTAAACATGGCAACGACTGCAGATTTACGTAACGGACTAGTAATACATTTTAACCATGACCTGTTTCAGGTTATTGAGTTTCAACATGTAAAACCTGGGAAAGGAAACGCTTTTGTTCGTACTAAAATTAAAAGCCTTACTTCCGGAAAAGTATTGGACAATACTTTTTCTTCGGGTGCTACTATTATTCCGGTTCGCGTAGAAAGACATAAATTCCAGTTTTTATACAAAGATGAAGTTGGATACAACTTCATGAATTCCGAAACATTTGATCAGGTTTTGATCGATGAAAAACTTGTAACAGCTGCTGATTTGATGAAGGAAGGACAGGAAGTTGAAATACTGATCAATACTGAAACAGATGCTGCTCTACTTTGTGAATTGCCTCCATTTGTAGAATTAGAAGTGACCTATGCTGAACCAGGCTTGAAAGGAGATACTGCAAACTCTCCGAAAAAAGCAATTGAGGTAGAAACAGGTGCACGTATCATGGTACCTTTATTTATTGAAGAAGGTCAGAAAATTAAAGTAGATACACGCACGTACGACTACGTTGAAAGAGTAAAATCATAGGCCACCATCCTGCAACTGTTTAAACTTGACTAAATGGAAACTAAAGAAATTCAAAAACTTATTGACTTCATCGCCCAGTCTGGTCTTGATGAGGTAAACATTGAAACAACGGATCTTAAAATTAAGGTAAAGAGATACGGTTCAGCGCCAGTTGTATCTGTTGCTCCGGCACAGCCTGCTTCTGCACCGGTTTATACATCTGCTGCACCTGCTGCTCAGTCTCCTGCCACTCCGGCTGCACCTGCTGCTGAGCCTGCTGCTTCTGCAAATTTGATTACAATTAAATCGCCGATGATTGGTACTTTCTACCGTGCGTCAAATCCTGAGTCACCTGCATTTGCAAGTGTTGGAGATGAAATCGCACCTGGAAAAACAGTTTGTGTGATTGAAGCGATGAAACTTTTCAACGAAATTGAATCTGAAATTTCAGGAAGAATTGTGAAAGTTTTGGTTGAAAACGCTACTCCGGTAGAATTCGATCAGCCTTTGTTTCTTGTTGAACCTATATAACGGTAATGACCGGTCTTCAAAACTTAATTAAATTTCATGTTTAAAAAGATTCTCATTGCCAACAGAGGTGAAATCGCACTACGTGTGATCAGGACCTGCCGTGAAATGGGCATAAAAACGGTTGCGGTTTATTCAACTGCTGATCGTGACAGCCTTCACGTAAGATTTGCTGACGAAGCTGTTTGTATCGGACCTCCGCCAAGCCGTCAGTCTTACCTAAGTATTCAAAATATTATTTCTGCTGCCGAAGTTACCGGTGCAGATGCTATACATCCGGGATACGGATTTTTGTCTGAAAACGCTGAATTCTCCCAGATTTGTGCTGATTACGGTATCAAATTTATAGGAGCAACAGCTGCTCAGATCAACGGAATGGGCGACAAGGCTACTGCCAAAGCAACCATGATCAAAGCTGGTGTTCCTGTTGTTCCGGGTTCAGAAGGTTTGTTAGAATCCGTTGAACAAGGAAAAGAGCTTGCAAAAGGTATTGGCTATCCTGTGATTGTGAAAGCCACAGCTGGTGGCGGTGGACGCGGTATGCGTATCATCAATAAACCGGAAGAATTTGAAAAGGCATGGAATGATGCCCGTACAGAATCTGCCGCGGCTTTCGGAAACGATGGTTTATATTTGGAAAAATTCGTTGAAGAACCTCGTCACATTGAAATCCAGATTATCGGTGATCAGTATGGCAAAGTTTGTCACTTATCAGAACGTGATTGTTCAATTCAACGTCGTCACCAGAAACTGGTTGAAGAAACGCCTTCACCGGTAGTTACGCCTGAACTTCGTGAAAGAATGGGTGCTGCTGCTATCAAAGGCGCGCAGGCAATCGGATATGAGGGTGCGGGAACGGTTGAATTCCTTGTTGACAAATACGGTGAATTCTTTTTCATGGAAATGAACACACGTATTCAGGTGGAACACCCGATTACAGAAGAAGTTACTGATTTTGATTTGATCAAGGAACAAATTAAAGTTGCTGCCGGAGATCCGATCAAAGGTATCAACTATACACCGAAATTATTTGCTATGGAATGCCGTATCAATGCGGAAGATCCTGCAAATGGTTTCCGTCCGTCTCCTGGAAAAATTACAAATCTGCATTTCCCGGGCGGTCACGGTATTCGTATTGACAGTCATGTTTACAGCGGCTATACTATTCCGCCAAATTATGACTCTATGATTGCAAAATTGATTGTTAGCGGTCAGTCGCGCGAGGAAGTGATTACAAGAATGAAACGTGCTTTACAGGAATTTGTGATTGAAGGGATTAAAACTACAATTCCATTCCATATCAAATTGATGGATGATCCAGGTTTCCAATCTGGTAATTTCACTACGAAGTTTTTGGAATCATTTGATTTCTCTACGCTTTAATTTTTGTTTAAACGCAGAGTTATTGAAGTTTTCCACTGAGTGCGGGGAGTTTTATTTGATATAATATTTTGAAGAGGTGTTTGGTTTGACCAGGCACCTTTTCTGCTTTTTGAGGTTTGTATTAAAATTAAGTAGCTTTACCTTACTAACTTACATGCTATGTCAACAATCGTAACGGATATTAATCAACTGGATCTGAATGGTACTTATACCTATGCAGATTATTTGTTATGGCAAATCGAGGAACGCCTGGAATTAATTAAGGGCAAGATTTTTAAAATGTCGCCGGCTCCTTCTTTGCGACATCAAAAAATATCAGGAAGATTGCATTTAGAAATGGGCCATTTTTTCAAAAATCATTACTGTCAGATTTTTTATGCTCCGTTTGATGTAAGACTACCAAAAAAAGATTCATTAGCAAGTGATGGTAAGATTTTCACGGTTGTTCAACCGGATCTTTGTGTGATTTGTGATGAAAATAAATTGGATGAAAAAGGTTGTTTAGGCGCACCTGATCTCGTCATTGAAATACTTTCTCCTGGTAATTCCAAGAAAGAAATGAATGAAAAATTCGATTTGTACGAAGAAACCGGCGTAAGAGAATACTGGCTCGTTGAGCCTTCTGAAAATGCAGTTTATATTTATGTTTTGAATGAGGATGGAAAGTATATTGGGTTGAAACCTGTTACTGCTACACTTAAATCAAGCATTTTCCCTGATTTGGTGATTAATATAGAAGAGATTTTTCAACAATAAATCATTTAATTTCTCAAGGCTTTAAACGCAGAGTGCTTGGAGTTTTTCGCTGAGTGCGGGGAGTTTTATTTGATATAATATTTTGGAGAGGTGTTTGGTTTGACCAGGCACCTTTGCTGTTATTGAGGTTTATATTAAAATTAAGTAGCTTTACCTTACTAACTTACATACTATGTCAACGATCGTAACGGATATTAATCAGCTGGATCCGGATGGAACTTATACCTATGCAGATTATTTGCTATGGCGGATTGAGGAACGCCTGGAATTAATTAAGGGCAAGATTTTTAAAATGTCGCCAGCTCCTTCATTAATGCACCAAAGGATTTCGACCCAATTGCAGGGGACGCTATTCAATTATCTAAAAAGTAGTTCATGCGATCTTTTTAGCGCTCCTTTTGATGTAAGATTGTATAATGAAAAAAAATCCAAATTAGCATTCAAAGAAATTTTTACTGTTGTTCAGCCAGACCTTTGCGTAGTTTGTGATGAAAATAAGCTGGATGAGAAAGGTTGTCTTGGTGCTCCGGATCTAATAATTGAAATACTTTCTCCCGGCAATTCTATGAAAGAAAAAAATGAAAAATTTAATCTATATGAAGAATCCGGCGTAAGAGAATATTGGTTAGTTGAACCTCTGGTGAATACAATTTACATGTATGTTTTAAACGAAAGCGGAAGGTATGTCGGTTTAAAACCCGCTACAACTATACTCACATCCAGTATTTTTCCCGATTTGGAAATTAATTTAGAAGAGATTTTTCAACAATAAATTTAAATAAGACAAAAAAACAGCCCCGACAAATTTTATCCGGGCTGTTCTGTTTATAAACACATTTGTAATTTTATACAATCTCCGGCACCGTATAAGGCGCTCTGTATTTTCTTGTCAAATAAGTATTAGCATCATTATCACCAACAAATTTTTCTGTTTTTGGATCGAACGTTAATGCTCTGCCAGTTCGGTAAGCAATGTTTCCTAAATGTGCTAATCCTGATGCCAAATGTGCTGTTTCAACCGGCGCATTGACCATTTTAGGATCTTTGGCAATAACAGCTTCAATAAAGTTTTTATAATGATCTCCGCCTTCTTTACGCGTCGGTCCAGGCTTTTTCTCTTTGCCAAGGAAAGTTTCGTAATAATCATATCCCTTTACTACCAGGTAACCTTCACTTCCGTAAAAGATATTTCCAATACCAACTCCGCCTTCTTCATTTGTTATCCACGGACGAACTTCAAATTCGATGATTTTCTTTTCCTTTGGATAAATATAAGATGACGACAATAATTCCGGCGTTTCTTTTGCATCATTCCAAAGGAATTTTCCTCCTGATGAAGTTATTTTTTCCGGGAAACTATCAACACCAAGTCCCCACATACACATATCGGTTTCATGAATTCCCTGGTTTCCAATATCTCCGTTTCCGTAATTCCAATGCCAGTGCCAATCGTAATGCACATAGTTTTTTGAGAACGGTTTCATTTCTGCGGGACCTGTCCACAAATCGTAATTTAAACCTTCCGGTACCGCAGAAACACCTTTATCTCCAATATCCGGTCTCCATTTATAAACCAGTCCGCGTGCCATATAAACATTCCCGATCAAGCCATCCCGCATATGTTTTACAGCTTCCTGTAAAGCAACAGAACTCCTAAGCTGCACGCCATGCTGCACAACTCGTTTGTATTTATGTGCTGCTTCAACCAGTTTCCGGCCCTCATGAAGATTGTGCGATCCTGGCTTTTCAACATAAACGTCTTTGCCTGCCTGACAAGCCCAAATTGCCGCTAAAGAATGCCAGTGATTTGGTGTGGCTATACTTACAGCGTCAATTGATTTGTCCTCGTAAACCTTCCGTAGGTCGTTTTCCGTTTTCAGCTTTTTGCCATTATATTTTTCAGCATATTGTTTTGCCCGGGTTTGCAAAACGTTATTATCCGGATCACAAATTGTTACCAGTTCCACATTGGGAAGATTAGAAAAACCCTTGATATGGTCCTGCCCTCTCCCGTTCACGCCAATTACGGCTACGCGAACACGGTCATTAGCGCCAAAAGCACTGGCAGGAATGATAGAAGGAATGGAAAGTGCCACGGCTGCTCCTGTGGTGCTTTTAATAAATTCCCTTCGGGAAACTTCGTTTTCTTTATTCATGAGATGGAGATTTAGGAATTTTATTCTTTGGAAAAATAAATTGCATTTTCGTTTATTATCCTGACAAGTAACTAATTAGACGCACTTATAAGACTTTAACCCCGAACAGTTACTTATAAAAAATACAATTATTTTAAATTATAATACCAAATAAAAATCAAAACGTACTATTCATTTCAAATGAATTTATACAACAATCTGCCTAAGTAGCTAGGGAGAAAATCAGAAGAATTTCACCGCATTTAGCATTTCGGCAAATAGGAAGACAAAAGGAAATAGACTTTGAAGTGAAAAGCGGGAATTATTTTTTATCCGGATGAAAAACTCCGTCATAATAAGTGCCCATATAAGCACCCCAGCGTATTGGTTTAGTGATGTTTATACCTGTTCTGATCAAACTGACCTGCATTCCATCAAAGGAATAGGTCCGGTGTTTGTTGTTGCTGCTGCAAAAAACAATATCCAGCATATTGTCATTATCAATATCGCCTATCCATGGAGTTGAGGAGAGATTTTGTCCGGGAAGACCATTTAAAAGTTCTACTACCTCATTGGTTTTAAACCCGACAACGGCAAGCGTATTCAGGAATTCTTTTCTCCCAAATTGATCCTGCGCTTCATAATTAACACTCATGATAATTTCTTCCTGATCATCAGCATCAATATCAACCGCTACCGGGGTACTTGTTTGATATTTTCCAATAGAATCCTTAAAAGCAACTTCTCCGCTTTTTCCATTGATCATATATTGTTCCGTTGTTTCCAGCGCCGGCCATTTTCCTTTGGCAACAGAAACAAAAAAATCCGGAATTTTATCCGGTGTAAAATCACCGACTGCAATGGAGGTATAAGCTTCTGAATTTGGAATTTTCACACTCCAGAGAGGTGCGAGTGTTTTACCATCAAAGGCCAGAACGCGGCCGTCTACGGCATTCGCAACAATATCAGGAATATCGTCGCCGGTTATTTCTACCCAGACGGCAGGGGCAATAAATCCTTTATCCGGACTGGTTGCAATTTTAACAGCAGAGGCCAAACTCCCCGACAAAATATCTTTTAAGGATCCTACAAAAAGATTCCCTCCAATCGTTTCTCCACCTGTTCCAAAAATCACTCTGTAATCATCATTGGCAAAATGTTTTGAAACGGAAACCGACATGTAAGTTTCCTTTCCGTCGGGCATCATAGCTTCGGCAATGAGCTTTCCGGTTGCCGAACTTAGGACAACTAATTTTCCTGGGGGACGTTTCGGGTCATATGGTTTAACGGTAACATCTCCACCATTTGAAATCAGGAGATCTTCCATGCCGTCACCATCCTGATCAGGAATAAGCTGTGGATTATAGAAATTGTACCACTTTTTACTTTTCTGTGAAGGCGTCTTTTTATCAAATTCCCAGATAATCGCACCGGTATTTCCATTAATTGCCTGCAACTCTCCTACCCGGCCACCGATGATTACATCCTCCACACCATCTTTATTCAGATCTTTCAAAAGTGCAGAACCAAAAATCTGGTCCCTGGCGGGATTTTTCCAAAGCAACTCACCGGTTTTACCGTCCAGTGCGATAATGGCAGAGTCACAGGCCATAAATTCCAGCCGGCCTACACCCAGTACAATATCTTTTACACCATCACGATTAAGATCAGTAACCCTTGGAGAAGAAAAAGTGGAAACTTTCGGGAGTGTTTTTGACCACAAAATCTGAGAAATTCCTGTCATTGGAGACAAAGCCGCCATTACAAAAAACAGCAATCTGTTAAGCAGAATACTTTGTCTGAATGACATGGAACAAATCAATAATTAATTTCTGATACTACAAATTGCCCACCACCTGATGAATAGATTTTACAGTACTTGTATTACTTTCTTCGTTTGGTAATCCAAAAAGTGATTTTTCCTTGATGATATTAGCCACATTTTCAGGCACAAGTTTTTCCCATCCAGGCTCTCCTCTTTTAATTTTTTCAAGCACGCTATCTGTGGTGATATGCATATGTTCCTTATTAAAATTCCGTATATCTTCAATTTTATTATTGATGATAAGGTATTGAAACAAAGGACGTAAGTGCTCATCCACAACAAAATTCTCGCAGCTGTAAACCGAACCATCCGGTTGTAATGTGGGATAGATAAACAGCTTTACTTTACGACTGAACAGTGTAGCAAAAGATTCAAGAATTCCGCCAGGAAGGAATTCGTAATGTTTTTCTTCAAAAATATCCTGCAAACTCGGACTACCTAAAAGTAAACCCGCTTTCAGTTTTGACAATCTTGAAAGATATGCCACAAGACGGAAATATTCGTGGTGATTGGAAATCATAACCATATGCCCGAGCGAGCATAAAATATCCACACGGTCAAGAAAATCCTTCTCGTCAATATCTTTGTCTGAACCTTTCAGGTTATGCAAAGTCAGCTCGGAAACCAGGACAACCTTGGATTCGTCCACGTCCGGTTCAGCCAAAAATTGCTTTTGACCATTACTGATCAGGTCAATATGCACATTGGTGATCGGACGCAAACGTCCGCGCATCATCAGAATATGTTTTTTGTATAAGGCTTCCGAAGGCTGTAAAACACCACCATCAGAGCCGAAAAGTGCTGCATCTGTAAAACCATTTTTCACCAGACGAAGGCTCATCAAACGGTTGTCAACTTTAACAAAATCCGGTCCGCTGAAACGAACCATATCAATTTCGATACGATCCGGAGTCAGATCGTCCATTAAGGACAACAATAATGTTTCCGGTGATTTATGATAAAAGAAACAGCCATACATCAGGTTCACACCGATAATCCCCAAAGCTTGTTGCTGAAGAAGATTTTCGTCGTCACGCATACGCACGTGAATCACGACGTAATTGGATGGTCCAAGTGGTGTTAATTGAAACTGAAGGCCTATCCAGCCATGGGATTCATTTGTTTTTTGAAAATTTAAAGCAACAACGGTATTGGCAAATGCAAAAAACTGACTTTCCGCACCGCGTTTTTCCTGAAGACGTTTTTCAACAAGATTGTATTCTCTGTTTAACATTTTCATCAGCCTCGACTCCACGACGTAACGCCCGCCTTCCTCTGTTCCGTAAATCGCGTCACTGAAAGTCATGTCATAAGCCGACATGGTTTTGGCCACCGTACCCGATGCACCACCTGATTTAAAAAAGAATGCTGCTGTCTCCTGCCCTGCGCCGATTTCAGCAAATGAGCCATAAATCCGACGGTCGAGATTGATTCTTAACGCCTTTTGTTTAGTACCAAGATTCTTTTCGTACATATCAATTCTGGGTTAGATGAAGAGCTTTACACGTAAATATAAGAAAAATCCCATTCCGAATAGTTAATAAGAATAACAGATTCTATATTAGAACCGAAAAATTCTATAAATTATTATTATTAACAGAATGAATTAAATCTATTTTATTTCTATGACTTCTGACGCAGTTTATTTGTTCACTTATGGAACTTTGATGCACGGATTTTCAAATCCTTTTGCAGAGCGTCTGCACACTTTATCAACATTTACAGGCAAAGGATCATTCCCCGGAACGCTATATAAAATTGACTGGTATCCGGGTGCCGTTTATGAAGCTGAAAATCAATATAGAATTTATGGTGAGGTATATAAAATAACAGTTCCGGAAATTTTATTCCCGGAACTGGATGAATATGAAGATGTTTTTGAAGATGTCAAAAAAAGCCTTTACCTGCGCAAAATCATTCCGGTTTTAATGGATGACGGCTCGGTACTAAATTGCTATACCTATCTTTATAATCAGGATGTTAGGAACCTTGAAATAATCAGAAGCGGAGATTTCAGACAAATTAATTTGTAACCTTACCTCCAACTTTTTCCCCGATAATTCTTAATCCGTCCAACGTTAATTTCCTGTCAATTTCAATAAATTCGTCACGAAGTGTATCAATGATTGAAGACAAACCTCCCGTAGCAACGGCTATACAATCTCCTCCCATTTCGGCTCTGATTCTGTGAATTAACGATTTTACCAATCCTTCATAACCAAGCAAAATACCAGCCTGAATTGACTGTACCGTATTTTTTCCGATAGCGGATTCAGGCAATTTTAATGGTACTTCCGGAAGTTGGGCGGTATTGGCAAATAATGCTTTTACGGCCGTTACCAATCCTGGTAAAATAGCTACGCCCAGAATTTCTCCATCTTTGGAAACCGTAGTAAAAGTTAACGCTGTACCAAAATCCACCACAACGCAATTTTGTTTGTAGCGGGTAATTACTGCCACTGCATTGGCAATCAAATCTGCACCGAGCTCATGTGGATGATCAATCGCGATGGTCAGTCCCGGAAAAGTATTTGGGCCAACAACAATTGTATCATCCCCGAAAAGCGACCTGAGCATTTTTTGAATAATGGGTGTGAGCGCAGGGACTACGCTACTCAAAACCACCGTCTTAACCTCATTAAAGGAAATTCCTGCTTCCAGAAAATGCAGCATTAACTTCGACGCATAGTGCGATTCACTTTCCTGGGCCAATGATCGTTCCCGCCAGACATGTTCCCACATGCCGGTTTTGTAAAGCCCAAAAACAGTATCCGTATTACCAACATCGACAGCTAGCAGCATAATCAGGTTTTTATATTAAGAGAACAAATAAAAGCATAATCGAAATAAAACTGCAATCGCCGGCGTTTTTAAGCACAGTTTCTTTTTTGTTTAAACCTACTTTTAATACTTTTACGAATAGCCCACTCCGTGTCTTCCGGTTACTTTTGTAATTAGTAAAATTCACTCCGATTTAGTAAAAAACATGTCCTATTTGAATAACTGCCGGTTTTTAACCCTCAATACATTTCTTCTTTTTACCACATTAACGCTTAAAGCACAAAAAATTCCTGAATGGAAAGATCCGGAAGTGATCAGCGTCAATACTGAAAAAAACCGTGCTGATTTCGTGCCTTATGCTGATGAAAAAAGTGCGCTTAAATTTGATAAAAAATCAGCTTTTGTAAAATCGTTAAACAGGACCTGGAAGTTTAAATGGGTTTCGCATCCATCCAAAGCACCTTCCAATTTTTTCCAGCCTAATATTTCTACTTCTGGTTGGGATGATCTTATTGTTCCCTCCAATTGGCAGGTTATTGGCGCGAGAGAAGGCCGTGCTTATGATAAACCAATTTTCACCAACATCAAACATCCGTTTAAAGCGAATCCTCCGGGCGTCGATGCGGATACCAATGCCACCGGACTTTACAGAACTACTTTTAATGTAACAGACGCAGATAAAGGAAAAACTTTTTTTCTTCAATTCGGAGGCGTTCAATCGGCTTGTTATGTTTGGCTAAATGGAGAAGCCATTGGGTATCACGAGGACGGGATGACGCCTTTTGAATTCAATGTAACGGAAGATGTAAAAACGGGGATTAATCATTTGGCTGTCGAAGTTATCAACTGGTCGGATGGAAGTTATCTGGAAGATCAGGATTTCTGGCGTTTGTCGGGGATTTTTCGGGATGTAAATTTGATCACGGTTCCGGATGTGCATGTGAATGATTTTTCCGTTCGCACGGATCTTGATGCTAACTATCAGAACGCTACTTTAAAGATCAGCACATTCATCAAGAATTTTTCCAAGCAGGCCGCTGCCGGAAATCAGTTGGTTTATACTTTATATGATGACAATAAATCTGCCGTCATTTCTCCTGTCAGCCGGCCGATTCCTACCATTGAACCATCTGGAGAATTGCCCATCCGCATTGATCTGCCGGTAACCAATCCTGATAAATGGAGCGCCGAATCCCCCAATCTTTATACACTGACGATTCAGATTTTAAACTCAAATGGAAAAACAATTGAAGCCATAAGTCAGCGTGTTGGTTTCCGTGAGATTAAAATTTCGGGCGGACAATTGATGGTTAATGGAAAACCGATCATGATCAAAGGTGTTAACCGTCATGAATTTGATCCTGAAACGGGTCGCGTCATGAACCGCGAATCCATGATCAGGGATATCGTTTTGATGAAACAACATAACATTAATGCGGTCCGAACTTCGCATTATCCGAACGTGCCGGAATGGTATGATCTGTGTGACGAATACGGTTTGTACGTGATGGATGAAGCGAATATTGAAAGTCACGAATTATGGGGCAAAAACATTATTCTGGCCGATAAATCACAGTGGAAAGCTGCATTCCTGGCGCGGGGAACTGCGATGCTTGAAAGAGATAAAAACCACCCTTCGATTATAATCTGGTCGCTCGGAAATGAATCCGGGATGGGCGCAAATTTTACAGCGATGGCAGATTATATCCATTTATCTGACCCGACACGTCCCGTTCATTATGAAGGAAGAAGCAATTACAGACCGACAACGCTAAGCAATTTTGATATTATTTCGGTGATGTATCCTTCGGTCAATGATATGATTGAACTGGTAAAAAAAGATAAAAACCGGCCGTTAATCATCTGTGAGTATGCGCATGGAATGGGAAACAGCATTGGAAATTTTAAAGATTACTGGGATGTCATTGAAAAATACCCAACCATGCAAGGCGGTTTTATCTGGGATTGGGTTGATCAGGGATTAAGTCTGAAAACAGCTGACGGAAAACCTTACTGGGATTATTTCAACTATATCGACGGTGCCAATGCAGGCGACGGACTCGTAAATCCCGACCGTGTTCCTCAGCCTGAAATCAATGAAGTCAAAAAAGTTTATCAGAATATAAAATTTGAAATTCCTGATACAATTCGTACGGGACAACATCAAATTACTATTAAAAACACCTACGATTTTATTTCTTTAAGTGGATTTGAGCTGGTCTGGTCGGTGCAGGAAAATGGAAAATCAATCGGTGAAGGTACTATTTCAAATCTGACTGCACTTTCAAAACAATCACAGCAGCTTACGATTCCATATCAGATTCCTTCTAACCCAAAACCGGGTTATGAATATTTTCTGAATCTTAGCATTCGAACAAAAAAAACGAATTTATGGGCTTCTGCCGGACATGAAGTGGCCTGGTACCAGGTTCCTCTTGAAGTTTCGGCGGATGAAATGAAGGACGTTGCTTATACGCGCAGTCCGGCATTACGTTTGTCGCTTACACGCGGAAAAGGCATTACGATCAGCGGCCAGAATTTCTCGGTAAGTTTTAACAAGAAAACCGCGCGCATGTCTTCTTTTATGTACAAAAAAGAAGAATTGCTTGAATCCGGCCCATTTGCAAATTTCTGGCGTGTACCAACGGATAATGACGAAGGCGGAGGAAAACAAAGTTTTGCAACCAGCTGGCGAAATGCTAACCTGGATTCTTTGCGATTAACCGGTTCTGATTTGCGTGTGGAAAAATTGAATCCGCATGTGTATAAAGTGACGATGATGAAAAGTTTGCGGAGCAAAGCCGGCGCGATGATTGTCAGCTCCATTTATACCGTTTATGCATCGGGAGATATTGAAGTAAAAAATACTTTCACACCAAGCGGAGAATGGCCTTCACTTGCAAAAGTGGGCATGCAAATGCAAATGCCGTCGACTTTTGACAAATTCGAATGGTATGGAAATGGCCCGTATGAAACCTATGCTGACCGGAAAACAAGCGGCAGAATCGGGTTATATTCCGGAACGGTAGCTGAGCAGCATTTTCCTTACATCAGTCCACAGGAAAATGGAAATAAAACGGACGTTCGCTGGGCCAGTGTTACCAACGAAGACGGACTGGGTTTATTAGCAATCAGTGATTCTGTGTTCAATGTCAATGTTCACGATTATACCGACAAAGAATTGTTGGCAGCCAAGGAAAGAGCTTCTGATTTTTCAAGAGGAAATATAACTGTTGTTAATCTGGATCTTGCGCAAATGGGATTGGGCGGTGATGACAGCTGGTCGCCAAGAGTTCATGACAAATACAGATTGCCTGCCAAACCTTACTCCTATTCTTTCCGGTTAAAAGGTATTGACAAGTCTACTAATCTTGAACAGATTGTTCATACAAAATTACCCGCTATCGCGCCTAAACCCGTTCAAGTCGCTGCCCCAAGTGCAGCAGATGATACGGAAGAAGTTGCAGGTGATGACGCCGAAGAAGAGGAAGTTGTAAAACCGACAACGAGAAGATATTCTTCTAAATATTCTAAAAAAAGAGTTTCACATAAAAAGAAACCGACTCGTAAGAAGAAGTCGGTTTCTAGAAAAAAATCAAGTTCGAAAAAGAAATCATCTTCCAAAAAGAGAAGAAGAAGATAGGTTTCTCAGGATCGGAATATGGACTTTCTTACTTTTTATAAGGAGAAAGAACATATTCCGATTTTACTTTTATAGACTGTGCGATTTTGACAAAAACGATTGACGGCACTTCAATTTTATGATCAGTCAGCGGTACTTCAAAGTCGGAAATGATTGTAACTTTTGATCCTTCAATCTTCAATTTCCCTTTAATTGTTCTCGTTTTTGCTACGCCGTGAACGGTAAAACTTCCGGTTGCCGAAGCATCATAGGATCCATCTTTTGTGAAGTCAATCGTCTGATCCAGCTTTCCGCTGAATGTCCCTGTCGGGAATTTCGCAGACTCCATATAATTCTCATTAAAGTGTTCCTGCATCAATTTATTTGGAAAAACAAAGTCGCGCATTGTCATACGGATAGCAATTTCGCTGGTTGCAGTATTAAGCAAAACCTGCGTTTTTTTATTTTCTGCAAAGATGTTTTCCATTGGCGTTACCGATGAAAAACTGGTATTTCCAGTTGCCGTTGCAAACATTCCGCCCTGGGCAAAAGTCTTGCCGGTTATTCCCAAAATCGTCATCAAAAAGATCACGCTCAGGACTATATGTCGTTTCATAAAATCTCGTATTTAGTGATTAACCTTTCCTTTTACTTTTCTTGTCAAAACTGAAAGTTCTGGAAATATTAAAGCCGTAGTGCACATCTCCTTTACCCCAGCTTCCGGTGGTTTCTCCAATAAATTGTTTTTCAATCATACCCAGCGAATTGGTAAAATGAAGCTGAAAAACGTGACCGCCCGTATCAATATCAACACCCAAAGCCATGGAATCATGGTAAGGCAGCGCGCCATTATTCCTTGCTGTCCAGAAATATTCAGCATTTACAGAAACCCGTCTGCTGATTTTCAACCGACCTCCCAAACCAAGAGAGAAAAGTCCCCGCTCCTCTCCCGTTAGCTCAGGCAGGTTTCGATATAGATAGGTTGGCGTAATTTGTAAAGAAAGTTTTTCACTGAATTTCCGGGCGATCAATGCCTGATAAACATAGGTTAATTTATTCTGGAAACTGCGTTTCAATTCCTCATCCGTAAGCGGACGCAACGTTCTGATTGCGCTGCTTGCAAAAAGTGTCACTGAAACGGGAACAACTCTTGCTCCGGAAGTTTGTTTTAATAAACGGTATTTGGCAAAAAAATCGAATGCTTTTTGTTCGGTACTTCTTCCGACACCGATCATCAGATCGTCGCTAAGTCCATATTCAAATCCCAATCTTAACGTAGCCTGATCCAATCCGTACAATTGATAAGAACCGGAGTTCAGGCGGCCAAAACGGTGAGATATCCGAAAATCCATATGGTTTTTCTTCACTGTTTCCATAGAGTGGCCATTTATGATTCTGGTGGATTTAAAGGTAGCTTCCACAGGAACGGTTGTATTGCTATCCAGTTTGTTCAATTCCCCAAGTAAATCGTTTTGCGCACAGAGCGTTGTTACAGGAAAAAGTAAGATGATTGCGAGGCGGAGTGCTTTCATGATTTTCGGGATTATGCGGTTACTGTTAATGAATTGCCATCTGTTGAAAGAACAGCCTTATACGCTTTCAGAGCGGCCACTGCCGGGCCTTTGTCTACGGCGCCGGTCAGTTTAAATTCTGATCCGTGATTGGCACAGTAGATATCATTTTCCGAACTTCTGTACTGAACCGTTGTTCCTTCATGCGTACAAACTTTTGAAAGTGCGACATAGGTATTTGTTGTAGAAAGTGCCACAATCAGATCACCGATGATCAGGTAAGATCCGGAGGTTTTTAATTTAGAATAAGCAGTATTCGTAAGATCAATAGTGAAATTGATAGCGCCAGCCGAAGTGGTTGCATTTCCGGTAAAGGCTGCGCCTGTTGTTGGATCTGTCGGGGTTGTGGGTGTTGTAGGCGTTGTTGCAGTTAATGGATCCATGTCTCCGGTGCTGCAAGATGTCATGGTGCCCATGCAGTAAAAGGCCATTAACGTTGAGGTTCCAAGGCTCAGACTTCTGAGGAATTCCCCTCGTTTCATCGTCTCTTTCTGAGTAGTGTTCATGTGATATAAGTAGGTTGGTGAAAATTCAGACATAGTTTTCCCGTTTCCTGATTTTCAGGAATTGGAAAATGATCTTGACCGATCGGGTTACTTTTTAAAGATAGGGGTATAACGAATTGAAAACCAGACGCCTGTGGTAAACAAGTCTACTTTTCCAAAGCCAACTTTCTTGACCGGAATCCGCACATAGGGTTCTGCTAAAAGCGACAATTTCTTTGAAAAACGATATTCATATCCTGCCGAAGCATTGATGTGACTAAGCCAATACCAACCGGTTGAACCGTCCCAGTCAGGCCATTTTACTCCGGTTGCACCCGGCTTATAGTTATAGATATATTTTTCGTTTTGCATATAATAAGATGAAACTCCCGCGCCCACGAACCACCTCGAACGTGCTCCATTCGTTATATCATAACGAAGATTCAGCGGAATTTCAATTACTTTACAAGTTGCATCAGTACTGTAAGGTCTAACGGTTTGATCATCCCAGCTGCTCGGCCAAACGTATTCTCCACCTTCCGCCTTATACACTTTTGAACTTCTCGCCACACCACTTTGAATGTATAATTTCGACCAAAGCGCATATTCAACAAGCAAAGAAACGGCTGTTCCCGGTTTGGTAAGATTCTTTAATCCCACACTGCTGATATCCGGTGAATAACTAAAACGAACTGCAAATTTTGGTGTCGGTTCTTTCTCGCTGACTTCTTTAACCGGTTCTGAAACTGGCGGAATTTCTGCTTCTTTAACTTCAATTTTCGGTAATGAATTTGATTTTTTCCAAACCAGTGATCTGGATTTTAATGCGTTAGCCGAAATACTGAGTCTTGTTATTTCACTATTATCAACGTCTTCACTAACTACCTTTTGCTTACTATCAACAATCGAAAAACTGTTTTTAACATTTCCTGAATTCCCATTTTCCACTGTATTCGAAATCACTGGCGGCAGCTTTTCTGGTCTGGCTTTTGCTACATCCAAATTTGCTACACCGTTTATATTCTGATTATCAGCATTTTCAGATAAAGATGCCCCGTCGCCCCTTCTCCCAATAGAATGGTTTGGTGCTAAGTACACTCCGCCTGTCTTAGACCAGCGCCGGGGCAGTGTCTTTCTGTTTTCGGATTTGGAAACCTTGTATTCGCTTTTTGTGGATAGTTTTAATGTTTTATTTTCAGAATCTTTTAATTTATCTGTCTTAGCAATTTCAGTACGCGTTGCCGTAACTTTTTCACCTTGTGAATAATCCGTTTTTGCTTTTAGTTCTTTTCCGGTAATTGACAAGTTTTTATCAGATTTTGATTCAAACGTATTATTACCATCTTTCTCCGAACTGTTTCCAGATTCAGCCAGCTTTGTATCATCAGAAACACTTCCTGCCTTTTCAGCTGGTTGCTTATTCTGATTTTCAGTTAATACCCCTGACTCAGGAAACTGATTTTCTTTCCTGACAACACTCTTTTCCGCATTTCTCTCCTCATTTGACAATAAATACGTTGTCAATCCTGCCAGCATCAAAAGTGCAAGCATACCAGCCGGCCACCATTTTTTAAACCAGCCACCGGGTGTTTTTCCGTCATTTTCGTCCAACCTGTTTTTTAACGCATTCCAATCCTGGGGATCAAAATTCGAATCAAGCTCTTCCGCAGACTTTCTGAAGAGCTTGTCCAGTTCGTCATCTGGGAACTCTTTCATAATTGTCTATATTAATCTTGGATAGCATAATTCTCAATTTCTCCCGGGCCCGCGACAAATTTGACTTTGAAGCTCCAACGGAAATATTCAATTGCTCAGCAATTTCTTCGTGTGTGTAACCGTCAATCACAGCCAAACTAAATACCAGCCTGTAAGCCGGCGTCAGTTCCTGTATCAAACCGATAATTTCTTCATGCGCCATTTTAGTAATCACTGTTTCATCTACAAATACCTGATCCGCAGCTTCCACATCATCTAAAACTTCATGACGAATTTCGTGCCGGTAATGATCCAGTGCGGTGTTGATCATTATCCTGCTCAACCAATTTTTAAAAGAACGGCTCTGGTCGAAACTATCAAGCTTGGTAAAAATCTTTAAAAATCCATCATTCAGTATCTCCTTTGCCTCTTCCCTACTACGTGTATAGCGCAAACAGATGCTCATAGCATAGCCATAAAACTGTTTATACAACAGCTCCTGACTACGGCGGTTCTTTTTCAAACAGCCGTCGAGTAGTTCATGTAGAACGGCGGAGTTATACTCGGGCATGTCTTTGTTTTTTTAGTAGTTACGAACCGAAAGACAAAACGGTTGCGTGATCTGAAATCTTTTTTTAATTATTTTTTAATTGTGTGGTTTTTACAACGACTGATTATTGATGTTATGCTTCCTTTTCAGCGGAAATATGATTTCCTGCTTATCACAAAACTTTCATTAATTTTAAGCAAATGTAAATGAATACAAAGTGCTAAGTATCTGATTTTAAATTATGGAGCAAGATATTCGCTGGATACAAAGGTTTCAAAATTTTAACAAAGCGTTTTCAAAACTTGACAATGCGATCACGGTATTTCAAAAAAATGGATTGTCAGAACTTGAAAGAGAAGGTTTAATTCAAAGATTTGAATATACCCATGAACTCGCCTGGAATGTGATGAAAGATTTTTTTGAATTGGAAGGAAATAATACGATCATGGGTTCCCGAAGCGCAACCCGAGAAGCTTTCAAAAAAGGATTGATAATTGATGGAGAGAACTGGATGGACATGATTAATAGTCGAAATTTGACTACTCATACCTACAATGAAGAAGTTGTTGATGAAATAACAAACAAAATAATTGCTTCATACTACCCCGCATTCAAAGAATTTCAAAACAAAATGACACAGTTCCTGGCCTGATATGGAATACGGTTTAAAAGAAAATGTAATTCAGCGTATTCAAGCGGTTTTGGCAAATTTTCCGGAAATCGAAGAAGCTATCCTTTATGGGTCAAGAGCAAAAGGAACTTATAAAAACGGATCTGATATTGATTTAACCTTTAAAGGAAAAAATCTCACGCTTCTGATTGTTGGAAAAGTGGACGAACAATTAGACGATCTGCTTTTACCCTACACCTTTGACTTATCAATTTATCACCAAATAAATAACCCGGATTTTCTTGACCACATCAACCGTGTCGGCCAATTATTTTTCAGTAAAAAAACGGAAACCGACTTTTTTCCCAAACAATGACAAATCTCAATTGTCAGACTTCTTATTCTTATCACTTAATTATCAATTATTCCGTACTTTTGCCGTTCTGAATATAGTGTTATGGTTATCAGCGTTTTGAAATAAATTTCATCCGCTTTAACGAAACATAATTTCTGTTTCAGCATCATTTTAAGTAACGCATGTCGAATACCTTTTTGTAATGGCCAAAAGAAGAAATAGTGAGGAAGGAGACTCAGCATCTCCGTTTGCGGTGAAAAAAATCAGTTGGGAAGGACTCAAAAAAACGTTTGCCCTTTTTCGTTATATACTTCCATATAAATGGATTTTCATAGTCGGGATGGTATTTCTGGTGCTTTCAACTTTTACATCGCTTGCATTTCCAAAACTGGTTGGAGGTATTGTGGAAGTAATTGAAGGAAAATCAAAATACACCATTAACCAGATAACAAGCTTCCTGATCCTGGTTCTAGTTTTCCAATCCATATTTGCATTCCTACGCATATACCTTTTCACCAGAGTTAGTGAAAGAGCCATGGCGGATCTTCGAAGGGATACGTATAGCAAAATCATAACCTTGCCGCTTGAATTTCTTGAACAACGTCGTGTTGGTGAATTGACGAGCCGTGTCACATCGGATGTCTCGCAGCTGGAAGGCGTTTTATCTTTTACAATTGCAGAATTTTTCCGTCAGGTTGCAACGCTTGTTGTTGGTATCGCTATCATTTCCTACACTTCCTGGAAGCTGACTTTATTCATGATGGCGACTTTTCCGATTCTGGTAGTGGCGTCTGCGTTTTTTGGGAGATATATTCGTCGTTTGTCCAAAAAAGCACAGGATGAACTGGCAGCGGCCAACGTAATTGTGGAAGAAACTTTGCAATCAGTTAATGTAGTAAAAGCATTTACAAATGAACATCTGGAAGTTAAGCGGTACGAAAGCGCCTTGGGACGCGTTGTCCAACTTGCACTCAGAGCATCGTCATTCCGCGGTGGCTTTGTCTCGTTTATCATTTTCGCCATTTTCGGTGGAATTGTTGGGGTAATCTGGTTTGGAGCCGGATTGGTACAATCCGGTGAAATGAGTCTTTCTGACTTGTTTACATTCATTCTCTACACAACATTTATAGGCGCTTCCATCGGCGGCATGGGCGACTTATACGCGCAGATCAACAAAACGGTCGGTGCTTCGGAACGTATATTTGAATTATTAAGAGAAACTTCGGAGGTAACGGTCGAAGATTCCGCAGAAGAACCAAAGGCTCACGTTTTGGGAGAAATTGAATACCGCGATGTGCATTTCTCGTATCCTTCAAGAGCTGATCTTCCTGTGTTAAAAGGAATATCATTACATGTTAAGGCGGGAGAAAAAATTGCCCTGGTTGGTTATAGCGGTGCTGGCAAATCGACGATTATCCAGTTATTAATGCGGTTTTATAAACATCAATCAGGACAAATACTGATCGATGGAAAATCGGTAACCGACTATGGAATTTCCGAATTGCGTAAAAACATCGCGATCGTACCGCAGGAAGTAATGCTTTTTGGAGGAACGATTTATGAGAATATTGCTTACGGTCGTCCTTCGGCAACGGCTTCTGAAATTTTTGAAGCTGCCAAAAAAGCTTATGCAACGGAATTCATCGACACGTTTCCTGAGAAATTCGAAACCATTGTTGGAGAGCGTGGTATCAAATTATCAGGCGGTCAGCGTCAACGAATTGCTATTGCACGTGCGATTTTGAAAGATCCAAAAATCCTTATTCTGGATGAAGCAACAAGCTCGCTGGATGCAGAATCGGAAAAACTGGTACAAATTGCGTTGGATGAATTAATGAAAAACCGTACGACGATTGTGATTGCTCACCGGTTGTCTACCATCCGGAAGGTGGATTCTATTTACGTAATCCGTGAAGGTCAGATTGCAGAATCCGGTTCACATCAGGAGTTATCGTTACTGGACAATGGCTTGTATGCAAGTCTGATTAAATTACAGTTTGAAACCGCAGAAAGCCATTAATGGATAATCAAAAGGAAATTACCAATCCACAGACTTTTTTTGAAGCTGAATTTAAAAAAGCAAAATTAGCAGAATCCATTGCGCAGGGGCAGTTCAATATGCTGTCGGTTGGCAGAATAGTGGCCTTTCTAAGCATTTTTGGAACAGCCTGGCTTTGGAATCATTTTAATCAGCCGAGCTGGGGAATTGGTACTGCTATTGCATTGGTTATATTTTTGATACTGATGCGCCTTCAACAAACAGCCAAAACAAAACGTAATTTCCAGAGGAATATCCAGACCATAAATGAAGATGAAATCCAGCGTCTTTCTTTTAAATTTCTGAGAAAAGATACCGGAATTCACTTTCAGGAAAAAAATCATTCGTTCGCTACCGACCTTGATATTTTCGGTGAATATTCTTTATACCGTCTATTAAACCGTACAAGAACTTCGGAAGGCAGCCGCAGATTGGCAAACTGGCTGAAACATCATGCTTCGTTAGAAGAAATTCTGATGAGACAGGAAGCGGTTGAAGAATTTAAAAACAATCCTAAACTCAGACAAATCTGGGAAGCAACGGCACTTTTGCATGAACATGCAGCTCAGCAAGTAGGCGCTTTTCGTGATTGGTCCGCGGAAACTTTACCTGATTCTTTACAATCTTCCCTTCGCTGGCGGTTTTTTCCATTCATAACATTACTGGTTGGCGGACTTGTTTTTGCGGGAATAATTCCCGGCTGGTTATTGGCAATGAGCCTTGTTTGGCATCTGGTCATTCTCAGACGTTATCAGGAAACTCTGCAAGGTATTGTAAATCGTACGACCGCACTTGGTTTCACTCTTTCTGCTTATTCTGATTTATTAGACATTGCTGACGCTGCACCATTCCGGTCTCGCTGGTGGAAACAACGCCAGACTTTAATCCGTGGCGCCGCCCATTCTCTTAGAAAAGCAGGCGTTTTGTTTGAGCGACTGGATTATAGAAATCACCCATTCTTCGCCATTTTTGTCGGTATTACCACAATGTGGGATTTGCACTGTCTGGCTGGTTTGGAAAACTGGAAAAAAGCGAACAAAGACCATTTGCATGATTGGTTGAATGTTCTTGCTGATACAGAAGCAATGAATAGTCTGGCTGGAAATGCCTTTGCTTATCCGGATTCCACCGTTCCACAGGTAACCTGGGAAAAAGGTGTTTATATTGAAACAACCGAAATGGGACATCCGCTTATTCCGAAAGAAAAACGGGTAAGTAATAATTTTGGCATGAATGGATTGGGACAAACGATCCTTGTTACCGGTTCTAATATGTCCGGAAAAAGTACATTTCTGCGTACAATCGGACTAAATCTAGTTCTGGCACAAATAGGCGCCGTAGTATCTGCAAGCAAATTTGCCTGTTCGCCGCTTCGTGTTTTCAGCAGTATGCGTACGCAGGATTCTCTGGAAGAAAGCACATCTTCTTTTTATGCTGAATTAAAACGATTACGTCAGCTTTTAGAACTGGCTGATGAAAAAAATGAATCTCCGGTTTTTTATCTTTTGGATGAAATATTAAAAGGGACAAATTCAGCAGACAGACATAAAGGCGCTGAAGCCCTGATTCGTCAATTGCACGCAAAAAGTTCAGCAGGACTGGTTTCCACCCACGACCTTGAATTAGGTGAATGGGGCGCGAATGAAACTTATGTTCAGAACTTCCATTTCCGTTCCGATGTGGAAAACGGACAGCTTAAATTTGATTATCAATTGCACGATGGAATCTGTAAATCTTTCAACGCATCCGAATTAATGCGGATGATGGGAATTGATATTGACATGCAAAAATCATAAACCAACTACCGTTCATCAAAGGTTTTTGAATGAAATTGCACCTTTTGAGTAACTTTACTGTACGAGTTTACGTTTATTTGTATTAGCAAGAAAAATAAAAGTTTAATCTTTGAAAATAAAGAATCTACCTCGCCTCGCGAAACAGTTTCAATTTTCAATTTCCATTATCAATTTTCAATAATTTCAAAGATCTGAATGGAATACTTAGAGTACCTGATTATGGCCGGACAACTCATACTGGGTTTGTCTATTTTGGTAGGATTGCATGAATGGGGGCATATGTTTGCCGCTAAGACGTTTGGTATGCGTGTTGAAAAATACTTCATCGGTTTTCCTCCGAAAATCTGGAGTATACAAAAAGGAGAAACTGAATACGGAATCGGTGCAATTCCACTGGGTGGATTTGTTAAAATATCAGGTATGATTGACGAATCCATGGATACCGAGGCAATGAATAAAGATCCTCAGCCATGGGAATTCCGCTCAAAACCAGCCTGGCAACGACTTATCGTAATGCTTGGCGGTATTATCGTGAATGTTATCGTAGGTATTTTTATATTTATCGTCCTTGCTTATAAAGACGGTGAAAAGATTTTGTCTAACGCGGAAGTTAACAAATACGGTATTGTAGCCGGCGATCTTGCACAGCAAATCGGACTTCGCACAGGTGACAAAGTTGTAAAAATCAATGGAAAAAGTTTCACTGATTTTAATGATGTTGTGAGCTCTGATGTATTTCTGGGAAGCAACAGTTCTTACACCGTTAATCGTGGCGGACAGGAAGTTGATATTGATATTCCAAATAACTTTATCGAAAAACTTTCAGAGGCTGATCGTGAAGAAAAAAATACTTTTATTATGCCTGCCATGCCCTTTAAAATCAGGGAACTGGTACCAGGAATGCCAGCTGCAAAAGCAGGTATCAAAGCGGGTGATAAAATTGTTTCGATCAACGGCGCTCCGATTCGTTACTATAATGAATTGCAGGAAACACTTCCAAAACTGAAAGGTCAGGAAGCGAAAATCGTTATCGACCGCGCCGGACAACAACAGGATATCAATGTTAAAGTTTCCGCTGACGGAACAATCGGGCTATATCCGGAAAGTCTTTTGGCATTTACAACAATCAAATTTACGGTTGGTCAGGCTATTTCAGAAGGTACAAAAAATGCTTTCAACGTTGTTTTCAATAACATCAAAGGTTTTGGCAAGATTTTCCGCGGTGAAGTTTCTGCTTCAAAAGCATTAAGCGGCCCAATCGGAATTGCCCGTATGTTTGGCGGAGTTTGGGACTGGAACCGTTTCTGGCATCTTACAGGTTTACTTTCCATGGTTTTGGCATTTATGAATGCTTTGCCAATTCCAGCTTTGGATGGTGGCCATGCCGTTATTCTTTCTTATGAAATTATTTCCGGCCGTAAACCTTCTGACGTTTTCCTTGAAAATGCTCAGAAAGTTGGTATGGTATTGCTTTTAGGATTAATGGCTTTTGCCATCTTCAACGACGTTTGGAAAGCAGTTTTCTAAAAAATATTTTCCCTCGACCGGCTTATTTTGTAAATCGGTCGAGGTTATAAATTATCCTCATCTTCTTACAAGTTTGCATTGAAGATCACCCGTCTTACCTTTCTGCTCGTTATCTTTTGGCTATCTAGCTCGTTTGCGCCCAAACATCAATACCATGTCAGCGTAACGCAAATGAAGTATGATAAGCCTGGAAAATCCTTTGAAATAAGTATTCGTATTTTTACGGATGATTTGGAAAAAGGACTTTCGGAAGATAATAACAAACGTATTTTCACCATTAAAAATAATGATCAGAATAATCCGTTTGTAGAGCGTTATGTCCGCAAACATTTTGCCCTGACCAACACACAGAAAAAAGCAGAAATCCAGTATGTCGGCAAGGAAGAAGAAGCTGATGCAACCTGGATCTATCTTGAAATTCCATTTTCCGAAAATCCCGAAGGCTGGAAACTTCAAAATAGCATTTTAATGGAAACGTTTGATGATCAGGTTAACATGATGAATCTGAAACTTCCATCAGGACCAAAAACTTTTTTGTATAAAAAGGGACAATCTGTTCAAACGCTTTAAAAAAGGTGATTATCGATAATTTGCCTGACAACATTTGGTTGGCACGGCAATTTTGTTGTATTTATCCCTTTCATTTGAAAGTCATTATTTATAAATTAGGAAAAGATTATCTGTCATTATGACAGAATGCCTATGAAATTTGAACCTTCTGACCTCTATAGTCGGCTTCTTATGTCCGATTCGGATTTAGATAGCCTTGAAATTGTTCCCCTGGGTGGTCCCGAGGGCTCTGATGAACCTTTTGAAGTACCTAGTGAACTTGCGATTCTGCCAATCAGGCAAACAGTTCTATTTCCCGGAATGGTTATTCCGGTTACCGTAGTACGCCAAAAAGCAATCCGTCTTGTCAAAAAAATATATCGTAATTCGGATATTAACATGCGGATTTTGGGTGCAGTTACGCAGGCCAAACCAAATAAAGAAGATCCTACCGCAGACGACCTGCATAAAATCGGAACCGTTGCACACATACTGAAAATGATCACACTTCCGGATGGAAATGTTACGATTATCGTTCAGGGCCGTCAGCGTTTTGAAATAAAAAAGATATTAAGTGAAGATCCATATCTCACTGCCGAGGTTGAGGCAATAGAAGATTCTTTCGTTGCTCCAACTAAAAAAGAATCGAAAGCACTTTTGCAATCGCTTCGTGATGGTGCGCATAAGATCATGCGTTTGAATCCAGAGATTCCTCAGGAAGCAAGAATTGCATTGGATAATATAGAAAGTCCTGTTTTCCTGATCCATTTTCTTTCTTCAAATATTAATGTTGAAGTGGCTGATAAGCAAAGATTGCTGGAAGAAAGAAACGGGCACAAGCAGGCGACGCTTTTGCTTCAGTATATGATGCGGGAGATTGAAATGCTTGAATTAAAACGTGAAATCCAATCAAAAGCAAGTTCTGATATCGACCAGCAGCAACGTGATTATTACCTGCGTCAGCAAATTAAAGTTTTGCATGATGAACTTGGAATTGATAGTCCGGAGCGCGACATGGATGATATCCGTGCCAAAGCAAGCCAGAAAAAATGGTCGGACACTGTTCGTGCGCATTTTGACAAGGAACTTGCCAAATTACAGCGTATCAACCCAATGGCACCTGAATATCCGGTAACATTAAATTATCTGGAAACGCTGGTTGATCTGCCTTGGGGTGAATATACAAAAGACAATTTTGATCTTGTCCGCGCACAAAAAGTGCTGGATGCAGATCACTTTGGTTTGGAAAAAGTAAAAGAAAGGATCATCGAATATCTTGCAGTTTTAAAACTGAAAGGAAATTTAAAAGCTCCGATTCTTTGTTTGTATGGACCTCCCGGCGTTGGTAAAACTTCCCTTGGTAAATCCATAGCAAAATCTCTGAACCGTGAATACATCCGTATGGCCCTGGGTGGGGTACATGATGAAGCCGAAATTCGTGGTCATCGTAAGACATACATCGGAGCAATGCCAGGGAAAATTGTCCAGAACATCAAAAAGGCTGGTTCTGCAAACCCTGTTTTTATTCTGGATGAGATTGATAAAGTAAGCTCAGATTACCGCGGCGATCCTGCTTCTGCATTGCTCGAAGTTTTGGATCCTGAACAAAATTCTTCTTTCACAGATAATTATCTTGAAGTTGAATACGATCTTTCCCGCGTACTTTTTGTAGCTACTGCCAACGCACTTGATACAATCCACCCGGCACTTCGCGACCGTATGGAAATTATCGAGATGACGGGTTATACAATTGAAGAAAAATTGCAGATCGCTAAACGTTATCTTGTACCAAAACAGCGCAAAGATCACGGTTTGAAAGCAACGGATGTGAAATTTGATGATGCTGCATTGTTGCGCGTTATTGAAGGATATACCCGTGAATCCGGCGTTCGTAACCTGGAACAAAAAGTAGGTACACTGGTACGGAAAATTGCCAAATCTGTGGCGATGGATCAGGAATATCCAAAAACAATAAAAATTGAGCACGTTGAGAAATTCCTGGGTGCTGAGATTTTTGATAAAGATCTGTATCAGGATAATGATTTTGCCGGTGTGGTTACAGGTTTAGCCTGGACTTCGGTTGGCGGAGAAATCCTGTTTATTGAAACCAGTTTAAGTCGTGGAAAAGGTGGCTTGACCTTGTCGGGACAACTGGGTGATGTGATGAAGGAATCAGCGATTACGGCTCTTTCTTACTTGAAAGCACATTCTGATAAACTGGATATTGATTACCGTATTTTCAATCATTACGATCTGCACGTGCATGTTCCTGCGGGAGCAGTTCCGAAAGACGGTCCTTCTGCGGGTATCACGATGGTAACTTCGATGGCTTCGATTTTTACACAACGTAAAATTCGTCCGTTCCTGGCTATGACCGGTGAGATTACTTTACGTGGAAAAGTGCTTCCTGTGGGTGGAATTAAGGAAAAAATCCTTGCAGCAAGAAGAGCCGGTGTGAAAGAAATTATCATGTGCTCAAAAAACCGCAAAGACGTTGAGGAAGTACCAGCGAACTATATCAAAGATTTAACTTTCTACTATGTGGATAAAGTTGATGAAGTGTTAGAGATCGCCTTGCTCCCTGAAAAAGTATCGAACGCTACCACTTTTGTTTTTCCAGACGAAAAGAAAGAAAAAGAAGAAAGCGGATACGTAACATTGACTGTATAAAAGTTACCTGATTCATTTCAGAAATATTCCCGAAAGAGGCGCCCCAATGGTGCCTCTTTTTTTAGGGGTTTAAACACAGAAAAAGCGTCATATTCCTGAACAAGAAATTTACAAAAATGACCGTATCCCAGCTATCTCCCGAGTTATTAAAACAACGTCCTGAATTATATCCCGACTTAGATAAACTATTGGCTTTACCGGAAAAAATAATCCAGTTCGGTACAGGCGTACTTTTACGTGGACTCCCTGATTACTTCGTCAATAAAGCCAATCAGCAAAATATTTTTAATGGCCGGATTGTCGTTGTAAAATCAACTTCACAAGGCAGTGCCGATGCTTTTGAAACGCAGAAAAATATTTTTTCTCACGGTATAAGAGGAATTCAAAATGGAGAACATATTGATGAAACGGTGATTAATACTGCCATCAGCAGAACACTTTCGGCAAGTAATCACTGGGCTGAAATTCTGGAATGTGCGCATAATCCGGAAATACAGATTGTCATTTCCAACACAACAGAAGTCGGTATTCAGTTTGTGGAAGATAATTTGCAGGCTTCTCCCCCAACCTCTTTTCCCGGAAAATTGACTGCTTTTTTATTTGAGCGTTTTAAAGCCTTTCAAGGCACGGCAGAATCCGGAATGGTGATTGTACCTACGGAATTAATTGTTGGAAATGGTACGAAACTGCGTGAGATCGTTTTAAAACAAGCACAGGAACATAATTTGGGTGATGATTTTATAAATTGGCTTGAACAGCATAATCAATTCTGTAATTCACTTGTCGACCGGATCGTTCCCGGAAAACCTGATGCGGAAACAGTTGCCGAATTATCAGAAAAATCAGGTTATAAAGATGATCTATTAATCGTTTCAGAAGTTTACAGTTTGTGGGCAATTGAAGGTGATGCACATGTAAAATCTGTTCTGAGCTTTGCACAAGCTGATAACGGCGTTGTCATCGAACCGAATATTGATCTTTTCAGGGAATTAAAACTACGTTTGCTTAATGGAACGCATACATTGGCTTCCGGTTTGTGTTTTTTACATGGATTAAACACAGTTCGCGAAAGCATGGAAAATCCTGAAACATCCGAATTTATAGCTGGTGTTATGCTGAAAGAATTAGCTCCGGCAATTCCATACGAAGTGGATCCGGGGCGTGCTCAGGAATTCGGAAATCAGGTTCTGGATCGTTTCAGAAATCCTTTTATCCGTCACCAGCTGATTGATATTACTGTTCAGTATACAGCAAAAATGAAGATGCGTAATATCCCTACACTGCTGAATCACTATCAAAAATCCAGTGAAGTTCCGGTACTTTTTGCCAAAGGATTTGCTGCTTTTTTACTGTTTATGAAATCTACGCAATTCCTGGAAGGTATTTATTCGGGTGAACGAAACGGTGAACTGTATCCGATCCGCTGCGATTCAGCCGCCTATTTTGCAGAAAAGTGGGACGCCGCTGAAACACTTTCCGAATTGGTTCAGAAAGTGTTAAGTGACGAATCTTTATGGGGTGCTAATTTGACTTCCCTACCTGGTTTTTCAAACGCGGTAACGGAAAACCTGGAATTGCTTTCGAAGAAAGAAACGATAATTAATTAACATTTACTAGAATGTAAAAAACCACTTGTTGATAATTAGCAAGTGGTTTTTTTGTTGCAATAAGCTTCAAATTATTTGGTAGCACGCGTTTCGTATGATTGATTTTTTATCAATTTCAAATGATTTAGTTCAGGAACTACAATAAAACAATCTTTTGGAATAACACCTCTGGAAATCCAGTTATGTACTCTAGCTATTGCCAAATGATTATTCTTGGCATAATCTGATGTCGTAATCCATTTATTAATTCTCAAAGCCTCCTCCACTTTTCAATCCTCAAAAACAAATCTTCGGAATCCACATCGCTCGAACTAAAATAAACATCTCCCTCCATAGTATTAAGCAACAAAATTTGCTTTTCCCTTTTATTAACAAAAAGCTTAATTGTCTTCCTGTCTTTCGTTTTGAAATAACCCTTCCTGAAATCGCCTGCCGCAAAACCATTTGACTTCATTGTAATTTTCGGTAACTCATCAACTATTTTGACATCCAGAATTTTATCACGACTGATTTTCTCGCCATACATTCCTGTTATTTTCAGATTATTTTCTTCCAGCAATATCTCATTATTCTTAAACCCGTTGAAAAAAAGATAGCCAACACCACAAGTTGTCAGAAATAAAATTCCTACCGTAACTTTGGTCCAAATTCTACGGTTTTTAATATCAGGAAAATATCTATTCCCTTTTAATACAAAATAACAATAAGCCAATAGCGGATACGTTCCCAAAATGATAGCAGCAAAATTCGCGTTAAACGTGCCTACAATCATCACAAGGGCAAAAACAGAAATCCCCAGATGAAGATGAAATTGTTTGAAAAATCGCAAATATCCATCCATATCAACTAGCGACCGCTGCTGTTCCGACATCATATTATAGCCCGAAAGAATATATCTGGCATTATTTTTCGTCACCAGAAATCCCATGGAAACAAAAACTACGGAAAGGAGTATTGCAGGAATTATCATGATCTCATTATTTCAAAACTGTTTTTTTGATCCAATCAGAAATCTCAATTAATGCAACCGGAGAAAATGTTTGTTCAATTTTATCATATTCAGTCGGAGAACCAGTTGTGCTTTCCTGAAAAAGATGATTCAGATTTGGTAACAATTTCGTGGTAACGTTTTTATTTCCACCTTTTTCAAGAGCCATTTTTATCGTTTCCAGATCCTCTTTTGGAGGTACCTGAAGATCCTTCTCTCCATTAAAAGCCAAAACCGGGCATTTCACCTTTTCCAAAGCCGGCACAGGATCATAACTTACAAAAAATTTAAACCAAGGCGTCGCAATCCTGTTAACTGCTTGGGAAACATATGCCGTTTTTTGTTCTGCTGGTGGCTGATTTGCGGCAGGAATTTGATTTAATGCATCGTCGAAAATGACAGTCAATTCTTTTTTAATTTCATTCAGATCCGTTTTCTCTTTTAGAATTCCATATATTTTTTTGTTAGTCTGATCTGCCTGGTTGAGTTCATCATCACTTAAACCATTCGCCTTCCCAATCAAACGTGATTGTTTTATCAAAATATCTTCTCCTGTAAGTCCTGGCCCGGCAAGCAAAACAATAAAAGCAACATCTTTTGAATCAACTGCCACCATAGGAGCGATCAAACCGCCTTCACTATGCCCGATCAAGCCGATTTTCTTATTATTAATTTCTTTTCTTGTCTTTAAATAAGCAATAGCAGATTCCACATCGGAAGCAAAATCTTTGGTTGTACCCAATGCAAAATCTCCTGTCGATTGCGCAGTTCCACGGTCATCATATCTTAAAACAGCAATGCCGTTTTTAGTAAGATAATCGGACAAGACCAGGAAAGGTTTATGACCTGCTAATTCTTCATCGCGATTTTGCGGTCCGCTTCCGGAAATCAGAATTACCGCCGGGTAATTCCCTTCCTTCTTTGGTAATGTCAGTGTACCGGCCAGCGTGATCTTATCCTTTTCATTCAGAAACTTGACATCTTCCGAATAATATGGATAAGGCTTGACAGGATCCTGAGGCCTTACAATCGCAACTTTTTCGATGACTTTCCGGGAAAGATCCAGTGGAAATGCCTGACCATTTTGCTTGAAAATACCTTTAAAATTATTTTCAGCATCCAGTGCTCCACTATATTCTGCATTCAGGCTCGTCATTGTCAATTTTAAAATTGGATGACTGTAATCAACAGTATTCACCGGAATTCCATTCGCCCCCTGGTCAGGACTATCAAGCGTTGCACTGAATCCGGTTGGCGTCTTTGTGAAGTTCACGACCAATCTCAACTGAGCGCCAGGTAATTTTAAAATTCCATTCCATTGTCCCGAGATATCCTGGGCGAAAACCGTAAAAGATATGAGTATTAGGAATGCGGATAGTAATGTGTTTTTCATTATGATATATTTGTGAAGTGGTAAATCTTTCTGGCTTTTGATAGCATAAGCAATTACGTTTAAAGAAAAGAGAAAGTAAACAAGAATGTGATAATTGGAATCAAATAACCATCATGGAGCAAAACACACAACTGGAATTAGCGGCTCAATTCGTTCATAACACCAATAAAAACATCTTTTTAACCGGAAAAGCAGGAACGGGAAAAACTACTTTTTTGCATAATCTTAAAAAAACGCTTCACAAAAGAATGGCAATTGTGGCACCTACGGGAGTAGCTGCCATTAATGCCGGCGGCGTAACGATACATTCTTTTTTCCAGTTACCATTTGGCCCGTATATTCCGGAAAGCAATCCGAATGAGCAACGTTACAGCCGGTTTAACAAGGAAAAAATAAACCTGATCAAAAGTCTGGATCTGCTTGTGATTGATGAAATCAGTATGGTGCGGGCAGATATGCTGGATGGAATTGATGAAGTTTTAAGAAAATACAAAGACCGGAATAAACCATTTGGTGGTACGCAATTGCTCATGATCGGCGACTTGCACCAGCTTTCTCCTGTCATTAAGGATGAAGAATGGAATATGCTGAAACCGTATTACGATACCGTTTTCTTTTTCAGCAGTAACGCACTCCGACAAACGGACCCGGTTAGGATTGAGTTAAAACATATTTACCGCCAATCGGATACTTTTTTTATTGATCTGTTGAATAAAATTCGTGAAAATCAGCTGGACAAAATCAGTCTGGCAGCTTTAAACGAACGTTATATTCCCAATTTCAAACCGGCGGAAGACGAAGGTTATATCACTTTAACAACGCATAATAATACCGCGCAGGAAATAAACAGTGAAAAACTGGAAGAGCTCAAAGGCAAAACCAAACATTTTGAAGCGCAAATCCACGACGATTTCCCACAATTTGCTTATCCGACAGAGCAAAGTCTGGCTTTGAAAATTGGTTCGCAGGTTATGTTTGTCAAAAATGATTCTTCGCGTGACAAGCTTTATTATAACGGCAAAATCGGTACGGTAACACGTTTCGATAACGATACGATTTTTGTAAAATGTAAAGGTGATTATACTGAAATTGATGTCCATCCCGCTGAATGGAAAAATATCAAATACGCTTTAAATCCGCAGACAAAGGAAATTGACGAGCAGGTAATTGGCAGTTTTGTCCAGTATCCTTTAAAACTTGCCTGGGCGATTACCATTCACAAAAGTCAGGGTTTGACGTTCGAAAAAGCGATTATCGACGCAAATAATTCATTTGCACACGGACAGGTTTATGTAGCGCTCAGCCGTTGTAAAAGTTTTGAAGGTATGGTTTTGCGCACACCGATTTCTCAAAACAGCGTAAAAACCGACGGAACGGTAGCGGCTTATACCAAAGATGCCAGTGCAAATGAACCGGACAGCGATCAGCTTACAAATTCGAAAATGAATTTTCAGCGCTCGCTACTTCTCGAATTATTTGATTTCAGTGAAATGAAATATGCCTTTTCTAGACTGAACAGGGTTATTGCGGAGCATGAAAATGTCATCAATAATTCGGTCAAGATCACTTTAAAATTGATTCAGGCCACGGCAGATCAGGATATTTTTATTGTTTCGGATAAGTTTAAAAATCAGCTGAATCAGTTTTTTACAGAAGCTGGTTTACCGGAAGAAAATGAAAATCTGAGTGCCCGGGTTCAAAAAGGCTGTGTTTATTTTTATGATAAAATCGAGCAATCCATTTATCCGGAAAGTCGCGCGCTTGAAATCGATGTTGATAATATCGCTGTAAAAAAAGTAGTGGAACAAGCTCTGGAAAACTTTCAGCGGGCTGTATTTATAAAGAGGACAGTGATGGAAGCATGTAAAGAGGCTTTCAATGTCGCGGCTTATCTGAGGGCTAAGTCCAATGCTGATATAGATTTTAAGGTTAGTATAAAAACTGTAACACCTGTTACCAAAGCCGCCGCAGCACTTAAAAATATTCCAAACGCGGAGTTATATAAAACCATTCGCGACTGGCGGAATAATCTGGCGACAGAAAAAGATGTTCCTGTTTATATCATTCTGCCGCAAAAAGCATTGGAAGAATTGGTATCGAAATTACCAACAACACTTGCTGAATTGGAATCTGTTAAAGGAATTGGAAAAACGAAGGTCAAGCAATTTGGCAAGGAGCTGGTAACCATGATTGTTACTTATTGTGAAGACAATCAGATTGAAAAAAATACCAACCAGCTTTCGCTCACAAAAGAAAAAACGGATACGAAAAAAGTAAGTTTTGATCTTTTTAATTCAGGAAAAACGGTTGAAGAAATCGCAGAGGAAAGAGGTTTGGGCGTAACTATAATTGAAACGCATCTGGCACATTACATCGGCACCGGCGAACTGGACATTTTCGATATTTTCCCAAAAGAGAAGATCAATAAAGTGATTGACTACTTCATGGAAAACAAACAGGTCACTTTGAATGAAGCAAAAGCAGCGTTAAGTGATGATGTGACATATACAGAATTACGGGCGGCTTTGAAGCATTTGGAGTTCTTGGGAGTGTAAAATAATTCGTCATGATTATTCCATTTAATCTTCCCGGCATTCCGGTTTTTTCATATAAAGAGCTACTCGAATTAAGTTTGGCCAATCCGGATTTAATTATTGAACGAGATAATAACGGCCAGCTTTTTTTAAAATGATTTCAGTTTCGGTATTAACTAGTGCCAATAAAAGTGAATTAATTGGTCAAATCGGGATATGGAATAGAAAAACCAATTCGGGTAAAATATTTGGATCAGGTTGTGGCTATTTTCTAGCTGATACTTCCATGCACATTCCTGACGTTGCCTGGATTAGAATAGATCGCTGGAATGCATTGTCTATGTCTGAAAAGAAATCTTTTCCGCATTTAACACCGGATTTCACTATCGAATTAAAATCGGAAACAGACAGCCTTAAAGATCTTCACATTAAAATGTTGAAATGGATAGAAAACGGTGTGAGACTTGCATGGCTTGTTTCGACAGAAGAGCAGCTATCGTATTTACAAACCTGGTGAAGAGGTAAAAACTTGTTTATTTGATGAATTGATTTTTGGGGAAGATATTTTGGTAGATTTTTCTGTTCGGTTGAGTAAAATTTTGGAGTACTAAGTCAATAATGATTTTCAACAATTTTATGAAAAGATCGACTATACAATATCATTAGATTGTAAACAATTACAAATCTGTTTACTATTGGTTTGCACTTCATAGACCAATAAGATATGTTTTCGAATCGGCGGTTTTTTCTATTTATTCTAACTTCGGCTTTTCCTTCCATAGTTTTCGCCCAAAATAAATCCTGGCATCCAGAATTTAAATCCGGAAAAATCCATCCTTTCCGAGGAACTGAAATTAATTTATCCGATTATTTGTCAGAGGGTGTTTCTTATATATTTTCAAATAACGACTGCAAAATATATGGAAGCCAATTTTTTTTTCGGGTCAATTATTTGGGCAAAGTAGATAGTGTAAGTTACAATAACAGCACTTTTCCCGTTGAAATGGCTAAAAAAATTATTGCTAATATTCAGAAAACAGAAGGGCACTGGATCATTCCCAAACATACGAAGCAAAAAGATTTTTGTTGGTTTGAGTATCCTTTTATTGATGTGGGAATAAATTCCGATTGTAACGCAAAAGAAGAAGCTTTAAAGTCGCACTTGCTCCAAATGTTATACCTTATATCCAGCTTGAAGTCTATAACACAAACTACTGATAAAAGTTATTTTATTATTGCACCCACTTTACGTGGAAGCCCTTTTGAACGTGAATAAATATAGATCTGAGATATTAATATAAGAAAGAAGCTCAACCAGAAAATTTCCAGTTGAGCCTTTTTCTTGAACATAATTTATAAATTAAGCCTTCGCCCGAAACTCCTTAATCAACTGTATACTTTCAGCAACTTTCTGCTCAATCCAGGCATAATTTCCTTCGCTGATCACATTTTTTGGGAAAAGATTTGAACCCATTCCAACGCCATAAGCGCCGGCGCCAAACCATTCTTCTATGCTTTCTTTTGTTGGAGCAACGCCACCTGTTACCACAATTTTCACATGAGGCATCGGGCCTTTTACTGCTTTTACGAAAGCAGAACCGTAAACTTCACCAGGAAATAATTTTACAACTTCCGCTCCGCCTTTTAATGCATGGAAAATTTCTGTCAACGTAGCAATTCCCGGAATCCAGGGAATATTTGCTTTAAGACAAACTTGTCCAACTTCCGGATTGGTAAAAGGCGCTACGACGAAATCCGCCCCGGCATCAACGTATTTCTGAGCCGTTTCTGCGTCATAAACGGTACCAATTCCCAAAGCTAATCCCGGAAGATTTTCAAGGCTGTAAGCGATTAAGTCTATAAAAACTTCGTAAGCATTTTCTCCGCGGTTTGTAAATTCAAATGCGCGGGCTCCGCCTTTATAACTGGCTGTGAGAACCGCTTTTGCTACCTCAATATCTGCATGATAAAAAAGCGGCAATAAGCCTGTTTCATTCATCAAAATGATGGTGGTATCTTTATCTATTGTTGCCATAATGTTATTTCAAATTTTTTGAGATCTGTATATTATTACGGTGCTCTGCACCTTTAACCAGATCGAGCTTATTTGATTTCTACAAATATTTTAGTGCTCTGCACCTTTCGCCTATTGCGATCTTTTATTTATTGAATTCAATTGTGCTCTCTATATTTGTTAATCTATCTTCTAATTCTTCCCGAAGTTTCTCCCTGACGGATTGCTTCAACTTCTGCAATGGTTGAAATCAGCGCATCTCCCTCAATGGTATGTTTCAAAGCGGAAGCTGCAACACCAAATTCCAATGCTTTTTGTTCATCATTGAAAGTGATTAATCCATGGATCAATCCTGCAATAAAGGCATCTCCACCTCCTACTCTGTCCACGATTGGGTTGATATCAATATCCGCTGTTTCCAGTACCGATTCGCCGTTCCATAAATAGGCTCTTAACAAATTATGTGTTGCGCTGATGGAAGTTCTTTTGGTATCAATAACGCGGCTTACTTGTGGGAAAGCTGCTTTTAGGTTAACACAGGATTCAACAAAATCTTTCCCTTCAATACCAAATATTTCACTGATATTCTCGCGGTTAGCAATGACGATATCTGTTCCGGCGGTAAGTGCAGGAAGTACATCGGAAGGTTTTTTACCATATTTCCACAAATTGGCACGGTAAAAAATATCTCCGGAAACAGTAATACCTTTTCTTCTTGCAGCCTCAATTCCAGCCAGACAAGCATCCGCAGCTCCCTGAGAAAGTGCAGGTGTAATACCAGCCCAGTGAAACCAATCTGCATCTTTCAATATTTCGTCCCAGTTCAGTTCGCTCGGATCAATAGTCGCTAATGATGAATTCACACGGTCATATACGATTTGACTTGCTCTTAAAGCAGCACCGGTTTCCAGGAAATAAACGGCCATTCTTGGACCGCCATAAATAATATTGGAAATATCAACACCATGAAAATGAAGATATTGTGCAGCCGATCGCCCGATCGGAGAATCCGGAAAACGGGTTACGTGAGCTGTGTGGTGACCCCAGTAAGCGAGTGCAGAAGCTACGTTTGCTTCACCGCCTGCATAGGTAACATCCAATTGTCTTGCTTGTTCAAAACGGGAAAAGCCGGGGGTTGACAGACGCATTAAAACTTCCCCAAAAGTTACTATTTTAGACATAAACTACTTTTTCAATTTTAATCAGAAATGGTTAGGTCAGTATTTATTTCAATACCGGAATAGTATTTAAATAACTGACCGCTAAGTTATACCAAAAGCCGGCCGATTTCCAAAATCAGACCGGCTTTCTGCAAGAAGGTTTTGAAAACAATTACCTACCTTCAAAAACCAAAGTAATTTTTGGCATTGTTATAAGAAATATCCTGAACCAGTTTTCCAAGCCAGGGAAGATCTTTCGGCAATTCGCCGTTTTCTACATCGTTACCGATCAGGTTACAAAGTATGCGGCGGAAATATTCATGACGCGGATAAGACAAGAAACTTCTGGAATCGGTCAGCATACCTACAAATCGACTCAAAAGTCCGATGTTGGAAAGTGCGTTCATTTGCTTTTCCATGCCATCTTTTTGATCTAAAAACCACCAGCCTGAGCCGAATTGCATTTTTCCGGGTACCGTTCCGTCATTGAAATTTCCGGTCATCGTTGCGAGTACTTCATTATCACCCGGATTTAGATTATATAAAACCGTTTTTGCCAATTGGTCTGTTGAATCCAGTTTGTTCAAAAACTTCGATAATGCCTCAGCCTGGCTATAATCTCCGATAGAATCCCAGCCCGTATCCGGACCAAGCGTACTTAACATCCGGGAATTGTTATTTCTCAATGCACCCAAATGAAACTGTTGCGCCCAGTCTTTGCTATGATCCATTTTGGCAAGATCATATAACAAAACCGATTTGAAAGCGGTCCGCAACTCAGCGGAACTGGTTTTTCCTGATAATGTTTCTGCCAATGCTGTGCGTGCCGCAGATTCATCAAAAGAGGCATAAATATGTTCCAGACCGTGATCTGATAATCGTCCGCCCATTTCAGCAAAAAAGTCATGACGATTTTTTAGCGCAGCAAGCAAATCTTCATAAGTACTGCCATTTGATACCCCGGAAAGCTCAAATAATTTATTGAGGTATTGCTGAAATTCAGCCGGGGAATCGATTAATAACATCGCTTTGTCCGGGCGGAAAGTTGGCAATACTTTTATATCAAAATCGCTGTCTGCGATGATCTGATGATGTTCGAGAGAATCCGTTGGGTCATCTGTTGTACAAATTACCTTCACATTCATCCGGCGCAGAAGATTACGAACGCTGTAATCTTTCTGTTTTAATTTTTCGGAACATTCGTCATAAATTTCACGTGCTGTATCTTTATTCAGCAGGATATCAATATCAAAATACCGTAACAATTCCAGGTGCGTCCAGTGATATAATGGGTTACGCATCGTGTACGGAACTGTTGCTGCCCATTGCTCAAACTTTTCCAAGTCGCTGGCATTTCCTGTGCAATATTTTTCGTTGATGCCATTGGCACGCATCGCACGCCATTTGTAATGATCACCATATAGCCATATCTGCGTCAGGTTTTCAAACTGTTTATCCTGGGCAATCTGATCCGGAGGCAGGTGGCAGTGGTAATCAATGATCGGCATTTCTTTCGCATAATCATGATATAATATGCGTGCAGTTTCGGAACGTAAGAGAAAATCTTCGTCAATAAACGTTTTCTGTGCGGTCGTATTTGTGGCTACCATTGCTGATTAAATAATATATCGTTCGTCGGTTCAAAGCAATTTATTGTTGCAATTCTATGACGACAATTTCTGTTTGTTACCCGAAAAAAATTATAATCCTCTTTCGATTCCCATCTCCAAACCACGCAATTCTGCCAAGCCTCGTAACCTTCCAATCGCCGTATAACCAGGATTCATCCGTTTTGTAGCGGTTAAATCATCCAGCATTCTGTGGCCATGATCGGGGCGGAAAGGCATTCTTAAATCTTTTCTGTTTTCAGAAATCCTTCTTTTTTGCTCCAAAATCAAGGCATGCATTACGGCATACATATCCACATCACCATTCAAATGATCGGCTTCATAGAAACTTCCATCCGGTTCCCGGCTTGTAGCACGCAAATGGATGAAATTTATTTTATCACCCAAACGGTTAACCATGCCTGAAAGATCATTATCAACCCTGACACCATAGGAACCGGTACAAAAACAAAGTCCGTTCGCCTTGCTGTCATAAGCTGCCAATAATAGCGATGCGTCATTTTCCGTACTTACCACACGCGGCAAACCCAGAATCGGATAAGGAGGATCGTCCGGATGAATAGCCAGATTTATTCCTGCCGATTCCGCAACTGGTGCGATAGCCTGAATAAACTGGTACAAATGTGTACGCAATTCCAGATCGCCAATATTTTTGTAAGTGCTTAAAACCTGACGGAATTCTTCAATCGTAAAACTTTCCTCAGAGCCAGGTAAACCGGCTATAATATTTCGGGTAAGCTTATTCACGTCGTCTCCGCTAGCTTTTTCGAGCCAGGTTAATGCAGCCGTCCTCTGTGCTTCACTATATTGATCTTCTGCATTTTCTCTCCTTAATATGTAAAGATCAAAAGCAGCAAATTGTGTCGCGTCAAATCTTAAACCAGTCGAACCATCGTGCATAGGTGCATCCAGATCGGTCCTTGTCCAATCCAGAATTGGCATAAAATTGTAGCAAACGGTATCAATTCCACATTTACCAAGATTGATTAGCGATTTCTGATAATTCTGGATATATTTTTCAAAATCTCCGGTCCGCGTTTTAATCGCTTCATGAACCGGGACACTTTCAACAACGGACCATGTTAAACCCGCAGCTTCAATAATTTCTTTACGATTCAGGATTTCATCAATTTCCCAGACAACGCCGTTGGGTATATGATGTAAAGCGGATACAATTCCCGTAGCTCCCGCCTGACGGATATCCTGCAGCGAAACAGGATCATTTGGGCCAAACCAGCGCCAAGTTTGTTCTAAAGACATAGATTAATAGCTGTCGGCTTTCAACTTTCGGCTAATAACCGTTAAGCTTCCAACTTCTCAGCGGATTTAGTTGTAATAAATTATTAAGCTATTTTCAGCCAATAGCATTCAGCTTTTGGCAATCCAATATAGCTTCAAGTTAGCAGCATTTAATAAAATTTATTCCTTTTATAAAAAATTGAAGTAATTAAGATTCTGGCCATTGTCCTCAAAAGCCAAAAGCTGACCGCTGATAGCCGAAAGCCTCTATGCTACCAACTTATGCTCCGGAACTCTTTCCCGCAACACTTTCAGAGCCCGGCTCATCTGTGTTTCTACGGTTTTGACTGAGATTTTTAAACGTTCTGCGATATCACGATAGCGTAAACCTTCTTCACGGCTCAGTCTGAAAATGACCTGACATTGGCGTGGCAAATCCTGAATGCATCCTTCAACGCGTTCGTAGAATTCGTTAAAGGCCATTTCTTCAATGGGCGTATAATGATCTGCATGCGTCAGATTCCACTGTACATTGTCAAGAGATTCACGCTCATTTTGACGATGAATTTTCAGTTTCAAATAATCCAGCGCCTGATTCCGAACTGCTCTGTATATGTAAGCCTGAAAGGAAGTATGAACTTCAATTTGTTCCCGGTTCTTCCAAAGTTTTACAAAAACGTCCGAAACTACTTCCTCCGCAATTTCTCTTGTAACCACTACCCGCATCGCATAATTGCAAAGGGAGCGATAGTGATGTGTAAACAATTCACGAAAAGCTAAATAATCTCCATTGGCGACTACCTTACCAAACAAATTTTCCAGAAGACTTTTCTGAGAATAAACAGCTGGTAATACATTAGTAAACGATTTCGTTTCCATCAACATTTGGTATAGGTTATAGAAGAATTCTCAGATTATTGTACGCACCATTCAGTGCAACTACTGCTATTGTTCGTCTAGTTTAATGATTGGTTCGTTGATATACAAAAATAAATCTTGAAAAAAATCAATATATTTACGCAACCGTTCCCGAAACCGTTCCCGGAAATACAAATTTCCCGGAACAGAGAAAAATAATTTGAATTTCGCTCCAAATTTGAGTCTGGTGCATTTCAAAGATTAAATATTATAATTGCATTATTCTGATATCCTCTTCTTTATGAGAAAAGCTTCGATTACTATTAAGGAAATAGCTAGACAGTTAAATGTTTCAAAATCAACAGTTTCAAGAGCACTGCGTGATAGTCCGGAAATTAGTGAAGAGACAAAGAAGAGAGTTATTGCTTTGGCAGAATCACTCAATTATTCTCCTAATCCGATTGCATTAAGTTTATTGAGAAACCGGACGCAAACGCTGGGTATCATTGTTCCGGATATTGCCAATGCATTTTTTTCTACTGCCATTGGCGGTGTTGAAGATATTGCTTACAGCCGGGGCTACCACACCATGATTTACCAAAGTCATGAGTCTTATGAACGGGAATTGGCTGATACCAAGCATATTGCTACAAGACGTGTTGATGGACTAATCGTTTCTATTTCCAGTCAGACTGAAAATCATGATCATTTCGTCGAGTTACAGGAACAGGGAATTCCTGTCGTATTTTTTGACAGGGTAAGCGAAACCATGCCAAGTCATAAAGTCCGGGTGGATGATTATAAAGGTGCTTATGAAGCCACAGAACATTTAATTAGTCGCGGATGTAAAAGTATCGCACATATTGCGGGACCGCCAAATCTCTCTATAAGTCAAAACAGATTGAAAGGTTATCAGGATGCATTGACAAATAATGGTCTGGAATTACATGATGAGTGGGTAGTCAGCAGCGAATATAATCAGGCAGGAGGAACTGAACGGGCTTATCAGCTCATGGCTTTAAGAAATCGTCCGGATGCAATTTTTGCAGCAAGCGACCGGATTGCGTTCGGCGTTCACTGGGCTTTGCGTCAATTGGGTTACCGGATGCCGGATGATGTTGCTATTGTCGGCTTTTCCGATCTTGCCATTTCTTCCCTTTTAGATCCGCCACTTAGTTCCGTTGCGCAGCCTTCTTTTGAAATGGGACAACTGGCTGCAACATTATTATTAGACCTTATAGAAAGCAAAAGCACCCCGGCCGCTTTCGAAACCAGGGTGCTTACTTCTAATCTTATAATCAGAAAATCGTCTATGAAAGAATCAATTGGTGATTGATTTCAATTTTCTTTCAAACTCAGACAAAATTCTTTCTTTCATTGCTACTTTACGTTTCTGGATATTGATACGTCCCTGGGCTTGTTTGTCTTGCTCAGGATCGCCGGTTGCTGTTCTGTCAAACTCTATAATCGCGAATTCAAGATCGCTTTTCTCACGTTTGGCAAGCCATTCCAATTCTCTCAATTTCGTACGAAGTTGTTCTTCTTCGCTTTTCATTTCGAAAGCTGGATATTTACGGCTGATCACACGGGCCAGATAACTAAGCTCAAAAATCTTGTCACAAACAGAACGGAAACGTTCAGCCAATTCTTTGTCGGCAAGTTTGAAAGGAATTTTAATTTCTTTCCATTTGCTCAACAACACTTTCGCTTCCTGCGACGCTTCTACAATATCTTTTTGTCTTAACAAAGTTTCAGCGCGAGCCAGCAATGCCTGTTGTTCCACAATTCTTGGGTCAACACGCACCTTAGGTTCGATACCTTTGGCAAGATTGTACTTGTCATAAAATAATTTAAGGAAATGGCGGTAAGCTTTATTTACCTTAAAGAATCTTTTTGGAGGAACCTCTCCCACATTATTCCATGCAACCCTCACTTCGCGTGCCTTATTATAGGCATCATCAAGATCGCGTGAATAACTCAGCGTTTTTGTAATTTTAATCAGACGCTCATATTCATCGATACGTTCCTGATTAATTTTATTCTGTTCATCAAAATAATCACGGCGTCTCTGAAAGAAACTGTCAAGAATTTCCTGAAAAGTAACTTCTACTTCATCCTGGAATTCTTTTTCAACCGGACCCGTCCTAATCCACTTTGCTTTAATTTCCTGAATCTGATCCGTTGCCGCTGCATAATCTTCAATGGCAGCAGCCACTTTTACGTCTTCAATCAGTGCGCGTTTGATTTCAAGGTTTTTTAATTGATTAATTTCAATTAAACCCCGCAAATACTCTTCCTTCTCCTGAAGCCTTTCTAACAGAGGGACGAAATCTCCCAATGCGTCAAAACTTATCAGTTTTCGTTGCAACTGTATAAGCTTTGTCAAGTAAGAACCTTTGTTGAGCGCTTCATCAATTTCAGATTCCAGTTGTTCTACCTTATTAAGTACGATAGAAAAACGGTTTTTGAAATAATCGATCGCTTCTTGTTCCGTCCTTTTTACTTCTCCAATTTGCCGATCCGGGTACTCTAAATACCCCTTTAAAAATACTTTGCTGTCTTTAACATAGCCGTATTCATCATTCAATGTGGCATTTTCCATTCTTTCAAGTTTTTTATCTGCTAAGTGTAGGGATTATAACGATATTTGCTAAGCACAAATTAACTAAAAAATGAGTAACGAAACCATTATTTTCTCAATGTCGGGAGTTAACAAAATCATTCCCCCCAACCGACATATCATAAAAAATATTTATTTATCCTTTTTTTATGGAGCTAAAATTGGTGTACTAGGGTTAAATGGCTCTGGTAAATCTACACTTTTACGCGTCATTGCAGGTATAGATAAAGACATTCAGGGGGACGTTGTGTTTTCTCCTGGCTATTCTGTTGGCATGCTGGAACAGGAACCTAAGCTTGATCCGACCAAAACCGTTCGCGAAGTTGTGGAAGAAGGTGTACAGGAAATTGTAGATCTTTTGAAAGAATATGACCAGATCAACGAAGCGTTCGGCGAGGAAGATGCTGATTTTGACAAATTATTAGAAAGACAAGGTACCGTTCAGGAAAAACTGGATGCGACTGATGCCTGGAATCTCGACAACCGTCTGGAAGTTGCGATGGACGCTTTGCGTTGCCCTCCTTCGGATGCGCTGGTTGGAACTTTGTCCGGTGGAGAAAAACGCCGGGTAGCGATGTGCCGTCTTTTACTTCGTCAGCCAGATGTATTATTACTTGATGAACCAACCAACCATTTGGATGCTGAATCAGTACTTTGGCTTGAAGAACATTTAAGACAATATAAAGGAACTGTAATCGCAGTAACCCACGACAGGTACTTCCTGGATAACGTAGCTGGCTGGATTCTTGAACTTGACCGCGGCGAAGGTATTCCATGGAAAGGAAATTATACTTCCTGGCTGGAACAAAAACAGGAGCGTCTGAAAAAAGAAGAAAAGACAGAATCGAAGCGCCAAAAAACCCTTGCACGTGAGCTTGAATGGGTACGTATGGGCACCAAGGGTCGTCAGGCAAAATCCAAGGCACGTTTGGGAGCTTATGAAAGATTGCTGGGTGAAGAAGGCAGAGAAAAAGAAGAAAAACTGGAAATCTTTATCCCGGCTGGCCCACGTTTAGGTAACAAAGTTATCGAAGCACATGACGTTTCTATGGGCTTTGGAGACCGTTTATTATACGAAAACCTAAATTTTGCCTTACCACCAAATGGTATTGTCGGAATTATCGGACCAAACGGTGCTGGTAAAACCACTTTATTCAAATTGATTACCGGCGAATTGAAACCATTACATGGCCATTTTGACGTTGGAGACACCGTTCAACTCGCTTATGTGGATCAGGAACATGATAATCTGGATCCTGCCAAAACCGTTTATCAAAGTATCGCAGACGGAAATGACTGGATCATGATGGCGGGTAAACAATCCAACGCGCGGGCATATGTCAGCCGGTTTAATTTTGGTGGTGGTGATCAGGAGAAAAAGGTAGGAACGCTTTCTGGCGGAGAAAGAAACCGTGTCCATCTGGCCATGACTTTGAAGGAAGGCGGGAATCTTTTATTACTCGATGAGCCAACCAATGACCTGGATATCAATACACTTCGTGCTTTGGAAGAAGGTTTGGAAAACTTTGCAGGCTGCGCCGTAATCATCTCCCACGACCGGTGGTTTCTCGACAGAGTAGCCACACATATCCTGGCTTTTGAAGGCGATTCCCAGGTTTACTGGTTTGAAGGAAACTTCTCAGAATATGAAGAAAACAGGAAAAAGAGGTTAGGTACAGAAGCTACGCCAACCAGGATTAAATATAAAAAACTGGTGTAAATTACAATTAAAATAACCTCCAAATTGGTATGATTATATTCGTTTGGAGGTTATTTTAGTTTTGAACCGAAAATATTCTACAAAAAAATTTCACTAACCTAAAATAGCTTAAATTAATTTATCCATTTTTTACTCTATGCGGTGAAAAGTAAAATAATAATGACGAGTTTTACAGTATAAATTCGATCAAACTAACAGTATTTTACTTTAATGCACACCCCATTCCCACCTTTAAATCGAAACTTTTCCGGCAAATCTCACAGTGCCGTAAGCAACAGGCATAGCTCTTTTCCTCTGTATTAGTTTATCGGCCTTACAGAAACCTTTGTACGCATGAAACAGAGCCTATTAATGCTAAACTCCTTGATGAACAAGCGTTACGGCCAAATAAAAATAGCTATCTTTTTATTTTTGCTTGTTTTTTCAACCACTTTCCCCAAATACATTGAAATATTAAATGATGGCTCTCCTGTAACAACCTACGCCTACTTTTTTGAAAAAATTGAACATCCGTTATCACCTTCTCTTTTGGGCGACACCAAAAGCCATGGAGCAAAAATAGCATTTAGGTTAACGGCTCCTCTAATAGCTAAACTATCCGGAACTCATTTGATCGGCAAGGGCAAGGGCGTCATCGTCGTTTATATAATACAGTCATCGCTGTTATTACCATTTTTCTTTCTGCTGATAAAAACAATAAAAAGGTTTGCTAATAACCTAATGGCTTTTCTTTTAGTCGTTTCTTTTTCAGCCATTTACGTTACCAACAGCTTCTTTTGGGATTATGACTTTTGGTTTGATGGGTACGCCTATTTCTTTTTAATGCTAAGTATGTATTATACTAACAAGACTGGTATACTCATAGCTTCGCAGCTTGCTTGCTGGACAGATGAACGTGCTGTAATTGCCTTATATTCAGTATATATTTTTCACTTACTAAATGAAAATAACTTTGTTACCACCCGTTTGTATGAAGTTATAAAAATTAATTTAAAGAATAATTCCTCTATCGTACTGTTATCAGGGATCATATATGCAACAATAAGAATTTCCCTCTCTTATTTCTTAAAACTTAACACTCCTTTAGGAGAGGGTGCTGACGCAGGATTTGATTTAATACCTTACCAAATCAACAATCGGATTATAGGTGTATTTTTAACGTTTGAAGGTTTATGGTTAATTTTTTTGATCGCGTTATTCACGTTGATTTCCCAAAGAAAATATTTCCTCTCGATATTGCTTTTGAGCATTACAGGCATACATATCCTCGTAGCTTACAGTGTTTTTGATATAACCAGGAGTCTGTCATACGCCTTCCCGATATTTATTATTTGTGCGGCTATTCTTGCAAAAAATAAATTACAGAAGTACGACTTGATTTTTTATCTTTCTGCCATAATCTGTATTCTCACTCCTACTCAGTTTTTAATATTTTTCCCCCGGAATATTCCATGGACACTAGCCTCTTATCCGGAAATTAAAACTGTTATTAAAAATTTAATATACAACTTTTGATAATACCGGAATGGGAAATACCTCAGTTTTGACAACTCAAGTTACTTCTTATTTTGACACAATTCATTCTATGAACGCCAACCTTCATAACAATATTCATCAGTATACTGCTACCGTTTAATAATTTTTCTATTTTTTTAATCGAAATAGAAAAAATTATTTTTGAATAAATAGAATATTTCATTGTACTATTCAAACAAAAAGAATTAAAACGGGCCCTTTTTTTCCAATTCCTCAAAAATTGCCATCTAAATATTGGTTTTAAACGTAAAGTAAGAATTACATTGATAGTATAAATTCTACGAGAATGTAGTATGTTTAAACTGCGATGTCAAATTACATACCATACGTTTAATCATATGTACGGAAAACACTACTCAACTTTAAGTATTTACTCTTTAAGGTTAGAAAAAATTCTTAAAACTGTTTTAGGCATTCTTTTTGTCCTTGGCATTTGTAATTCAAAACTTTTGGCGCAACCCGAAATTATATTGAATACAACTGGCTACGGGTTTAGTAAGGACGAGGCTAACGGCATCAATAGCGATCAGTGGGTCTACATCAAAAGGTTTGCCAACTTAACATACAACGGTCAGGATGCCAGCGTTACCGCGGTTCGTCTGCACATTGAATGGAATCAATATGAGCCAACTCCCGGCAATTATCAACGTGCAAAAATGATAGCAGCAGTAAAAGCGCTTACTGAGTTAAAGCCCGGGATGAAGTTTGCACTGCACTTTCCGTATCAACGCGCCGGATACTGGAATGATACTTACTTTGGCAGTTCCGATGTTGCACAAACTAAATACGGAGCATTGGTGCGATCAGAAATTGCATATACCTGTCCTTCTATTTTTTCGGATTATGCACAAACCCGGTTTAACGCCTTTGTGGATGATGTCCTTACGCAAATTAAAGATTACTATCCGAAGTTGTTATATGTTGAAATGGGCAACAGCCCTGCAGAGGAATATGCTATTCCATTCAACAGCGGAAGTTCCGGGCCCGATCCGGGCTTTTTTGAACAAAAAGCTTTGGAATCATGGAGAACCAAATTCTTGCCGCTTCGTTTCCCAAATCAAACCGTGGCCACTTGGGGAAATCAAAAAGTTAACATAAGTTCAGCTTCCCAGCCTACTGACGGAAATTATAATTCTGACATGGGAAGAGATTTACATCGTTTTGCCGGCTGGGGGCTTTTGAAAAAATTCCAGGGTTTTTACAATATTGTAAAAAGCCATAGTCCTTCTATAAAAGTTCTTTATTTTATTTCTGATTTCGGTACACCGCAGGGAAATTTGTCGCACCTTCATAATAGTACGCTGCCTCTGGCATTGGAACTGGCAGATGGGATATATACATCTGATGGAACAAATCAATATGATCTTCAGAAAAAAATATTAGCGCTGGATGTGCTTAAAGGAACAAATCCGGATAAAATAGCAGCAATCGAATTTGATCCGGAAGATTTGGGAGAACAGTCGAGCGGATCTGGAATTAATTGGAATATCCCATACGAGTGGATGCCGAGAGGTTACAAACATGGTGCGGACTATATTCATCTGGCAATGTACTATTCTGACGACGCGATGAACCAGCTTGCTCCTGCACTGGCATTGATTAAAGCCCAATATGTTGGAAGAAATTATAAAGCTCCGAAACGCGCTGCTTCTGTACCTATTAACATTTTCCCTACCGTTTTTACCGATAAAAACCTTTTTCAGCAATGGAACGATACAGGTGGTGCAAACTGGGCAAGCACAGATGCTCTTCCTAAGTCATTTAAAATGTCAGACGATGGCTATTGGGATAATCTTTGGGACAGCAATAATTTACTGCCTTGTACTTTTACTATCCAGGCCGCGACTTCTGATGATAAACCTGCGGCAGGAAAAACAACTACGCTGTCCGTAAATTGTGCCGGCGGAGAGTGCGATGACGTAAAATATACCTGGAATGGTGAGGGCGCGATCAATAAAACCGGATCATCTATTGAAATTCAAGCTCCGTCGGCGAATGGAAATTATGTATATACCGTAAAAACCAATCGTGACGGATGCAGCGCTAAAATAGCTACAACATCACTTGCAGTTGGAGATCCCCTACCCGTAACTTTAACCAGTTTTACAGCAACAAAATCAGAAAAAACAGCTTTGTTAAATTGGGCAACTACCATGGAGGTAAACAGCGACCGATTCGATATCGAGCACGGTACTGATGGAAAAAGCTGGGAAACCTTGGGAACTGTAAAAGCAAATGGTGAAACAAATCAAACGCTTTCAAAATATTCTTTTACTGATGCACAGCCCCTAAACGGAGAAAATCTCTACCGGTTAAAAATGATTGACAATGACGGATCCTATGCTTACAGCCGCATTCAGAGCGTAATATTTGAAACAGGAAATCTGGCAATTATTTATCCAAATCCTGCCGTGAACAAATTGACCATCACAGCCGACGATTGGAGTAAAATTGACAAAGTACAAATTATTAACCTGTCCGGAGCCGTAATATATGAATCCGATAATAAGGCAGGGCCAGAAATTAATGTGAGCCAACTTACACCCGGAGCATATGTCCTGAGGCTCGTTCATACGAGTGGTTCTCAGGAAACTCAGAAATTTGTGAAAAGAGGTTAATTGTTTCAAATTATTTAGAAAAAGCGGCTTTCGTAAAAACGGATAGCCGCTTTTTCTATTCAGGTTTGACTATTTTTACCAGCTGCATTTCATCTGTCATTTGCCCAAAGATCAATTCTTGTTAACTTCGCTTCTAATCAGCCATTACGATAATAAATAATGAGTCAGAATACTTCATCCAGAAAAATACATTTCATCTCCATAGGCGGGAGCGTTATGCACAATCTTGCCATTGCATTACACCAAAAAGGCTACATCGTTACCGGATCCGATGACGAAATTTATGAGCCATCGGTCAGCCGCCTGGCAAAACACAATCTCTTGCCAGCCGAAACAGGCTGGTTCCCGGAAAAAATTACGGCTGATCTTGAATCAGTGATTTTAGGAATGCATGCAAGAGAAGATAATCCTGAATTAAAAAAAGCACAGGAATTGGGTATTAAAGTTTATTCATATCCTGAATATATTTTTGAACAAAGCGTCGACAAACAGCGCGTTGTTATTGCCGGAAGTCATGGTAAAACAACTATCACTTCCATGATTCTGCATGTTCTGAATTTCAACAAACGTGTTTTCAATTATCTGGTTGGTGCTCAGATAGAAGGTTTTGAAAATATGGTGAAACTTTCTGATGATGCTCCCGTTATTGTCATTGAAGGAGATGAATATTTCACATCACCGCTGGACAGAACACCAAAATTCATGCATTACCAGCCGCATATGGCACTTATCAGCGGTATTGCCTGGGATCATTACAATGTTTTCCCGACCTGGGAATCTTACGTAAAACAATTTGAACTGCTTGCGGATTCCATTCCAAAAGCAGGTGCTATTGTTTTTGATCAAACTGACGATATGCTGGATGTAATTGGTCAAAAAGAGCGTGCTGATGTAGTAAGTGTTCCGTATGAGGCGCATCCTTACAAAATTGAAAACGGTAATACTTTCCTGATAACCATAGAAAATGGAGATATACCTGTTTTGATTTTTGGTGAACATAATATGAAAAACATCAGTGGCGCCAAAGCAATTTGCGAAAGATTGGGCCTTACTGACGAAGCATTTTATACCGCAATCCAGTCGTTTAAAGGTGCTTCAAAACGTATGGAATTGCTTGGAAGTAATGATAATGTAAATATTTACAGGGACTTTGCCCACGCGCCTTCTAAAGTTGAAGCCACAACAGCTGCTGTAAAAGCACAATTTCCGGATCGTAAATTAATTGCCGCTGCCGAACTACATACTTTCAGCAGTTTGAACAAAACATTTTTGAAACAATACCGTAGAAAAATGAATGCAGCGGATGTTGCGATCGTTTATTACAATCCTCTGACGTTAGAACATAAAAGACTGGAACCGATAACAGAATCGGATATTCGGGAAGCTTTCAAAAGAGAAGATCTGAATGTGTTTACAGATAGCAAAAAACTGGTCGATTTCCTGGAAGAGCAGGAATGGAAAAATACCAATTTGCTATTAATGAGCTCCGGAACTTTTGGAGAACTTGATTTCAAGTTACTGGCAGAAAGGATCCTTAAATAAATATTGCCGTCTTTAAATTAGAAAAAATGCAATCCATAGTAGTTTACTGCGGTTCAAATTTTGGTTCAAAGGCCATTTACAGTGAAAAAGCTTATGAACTTGGCCGGGAGCTGGCAAAGAAAAATATCAAACTGATATATGGCGGCGGAAATATGGGGCTGATGGGCCGTGTTTCGGATGGCGCGATGGAAAATGAAGGGTCTGCAACGGGAATTATTCCAAATTTTCTGGCACAGCTGGAAGTGGCAAATAAAACTCTGACCGAACTTCATTTTGTCGAAACCATGCATGAGCGTAAAGCGAAAATGGTTTCATTATCAGATGGCGTCATTGCTTTACCAGGCGGATTTGGAACACTGGATGAATTATTTGAAATACTTACCTGGTCGCAGTTAAAAATATTTAAAGGTCCGATCGGGCTTTTAAATATCAATGGCTTTTACGATCATCTCCTGGCTCATTTGGACAAGACAGTTGAAGAAGGATTTTTACATATTGAAAACCGGGAATTACTTCTGGTTGCCGATAATGCTCCTGAACTTCTCGAAAAAATGGAAGCATTTTACAAAAATTGAAAAGAAAATAAGCGGCAAGATAAATCGTTGTATTTCAAGACGGGAAGTAAAAATTTCGTTTTTCTTTTATAAAAAACACACCATATTCTCTGACAAAAAATGCGTCTCCCTCTGCTTTTTATATTTTCTGCGCTGATGATTTCGCCGGTCTGGGCTCAGTTGGAAAATCTTGGTAAAACGGTTAATACGGAATTCAATGAAATTGCCCCGATTATTTCTCCTGACGGCAAAACGATTTATTTTTCCAGGATCAGTCATCCGCAAAATACAAACGGGACAAAAGGCAGTCAGGATATCTGGTTTTCTGAACTGAAAAACGAAAAATGGACGCCGGCGCGCAGATTGCCATCTCCTTTGAATAAGGAAGAATATAACAGTCTTTACAGCATAACACCTGACGGAAATACACTTTTGATCAAAGGTGCTTACAAAGCCGGCGTTTACGAAACACGTGGATTTTCTATGAGTAAAAAAACTGCCAAAGGCTGGTCTGTTCCAAATAAAATTGATATTCCGAACTATGCTAAAATAAGTAAAGGGCAGTTTGATTGCGGTTATTTGTCGACAGACGGAAAATCGTTGGTGATGTCGTTCAGTGAAAAAAAGAATAGCAAAGTTGATGATCTGTATGTGAGTTTTAAACAAAAAAACGGAACCTGGACTAAGCCGATGAATCTTGGCCCGGAAATAAATACAGAAGATTTTACTGAAACAACACCATTTCTTGCTCCCGACGGTGTAACCCTTTATTTTTCCAGCGACCGGAAAGGAAGCCAGGGAAGTAATGATATTTATTACAGCAAACGCATCGACAAATCCTGGAAAAGATGGAGCCGACCGGTAAATCTTGGTCCTGCTATCAATACCGATGGTTATGACGCTTACTACACCATTTCCGCTGCTGGTGATTATGCTTACATGATTTCTTTCAAAGACACGGAAGGAAAAGGTGATGTGGTGAGATACAATTTGCAGCCAAAACCTGTTCCCGGCGATACTGCAAAAGCACAGCCTAATTTGCCTACATCTGATCCTGTGGTCATGATCAGCGGTAAAGTAATTGATTCAAAAACGGGTAAACCGATAGAGGCTACCATTATTTACGAAACCTTGCCGGATGGTGAAGAAGCAGGTACAGCGACTACAAATCCAGTGACAGGGGAATATAAAATCGTACTTCCGTACGGTCAAAAATATAGTATGCGTGCCGTTGCACCGAATTTTATCGCCGAAGGAGAAAGTGTCGATTTAACAGATTCGACAACAACCGGAAAAGGGAAAAACTATAAGGAAATTTCAAACAAATCATTAAAATTAATCCCGATTGAAGAAGGACAAATTGTTCGTTTGAACAACATTTTCTTCGCTTTTGGCAAGGCGACACTTAACACAGAATCCTTCCCGGAACTGGATCGTATAGCGATTACGATGAATGAGAATAAAAAATTGTTTATTGAAATCGGCGGACATACGGATAATATTGGCGGCAATGAGGCCAACCTTAAACTTTCACAAGATCGTGCTGATGCGGTGCGTGAACATTTGATCGGCAAAGGTATTGAACCGGATCGCGTGGCGAGTAAAGGATATGGAGAAACCATGCCGGTTGCTAAAAATGATACGCCGGAAGGCCAACAGACAAACCGGCGCGTAGAATTCAAGATCTTGAAGAAATAGGAATTTCGATTTCCTGACCAACGTCTTCTGTTTTCCTTTTTATTGTTTTCAATCCAAAAAGAAAGCGTAAAAAGTTAAACCGTTTGATCAGGAAATGGTAAAGTACCAGACATACCAGAAATGTGGTAACTGCGAGATAAATAAATTTCAGCCAGATTGGCAAGACAGAATTTATCAACGGATAAGCCAGACAAATAATGACAGTCTGGTGCAAAATGTAAAACGGATAAACCGCTTCATTGGCGTATTTGAGAAATCTGTTTGTGAATTGCAGATATAAATAGGCATATCCAAAAAATGACAACAGGACGCACCAGGCGTTTGTAGTGCGGATTATTGAATAAAACATCCATTCCCAGGCTGGTAATTCTCTGTCGCTTAACCAGTAAACTGAATACAGAATAGTTGTTAGCACTATCCATATTCCCAGAGTTAGTTTTCTGTATTTAACCAGTGTTTCCCAAAAAGCTGTCTGCGTACATAAAATAAATCCGCAGATAAATAAAGTCAGGGAATGGAAATGATTGTTCCAGTCGTGAACAAGGTTGTTTGTGTTTGGAAATCTTTCACCCAAAAACTTTTCGCCGATAAAATGCCAGATAACGGGTATAACAATCAACGCAAAAGGATTACGGAAAAATTTCGCCCATTTCGCAGTCATTTGCGGACGTTTCTTTATAAATAATAACAGCGGCAAAGTCAGTAAAGAATAAAAGAAAATATACACCAGATACCACAAATGGTGCCAGCTGAAATTGCCGTGAGGATAGGAATGAAATTGAAAAACCGTTTTGTAAAATTCTCCGTAGGAATATGTTTCACCCTGTGTTAATCTTTCAAAAAATATCTGCGGCGGAACAATTACAAACATCCCAAAAAGCAAGGGAATAAAAATTCTGATAAATCGCTCCGAAAGAAAGGATTTTGAACTCCGGTTTTCCAAAGCAAAATACACACCTGCTCCCGAAATCATAAACAAAAGTGCCATCCGCCACATACTCGTAAAGCGCATCGGCAACTCGATTGCAGAATTGATTTCATTGTTTTTGATATGCCATCCCCAGGAATTAAAAAACATCCCGACATGAAAGAAAATCAGGATCAGAAAAGCGATTACTCTTAGCCAGTCAAGATCGTAACGGCGTATTGGAGAAATTTGCGGCTGGTTTAAAATTGGATTTTTCATTTGACTATTTTTTTAATTGATAGCCAAAATTACCCCCTTGCTGAGCCCTGAGAAGCATGTGCGTATCAGTCAGACGTTCTTCCCGATAGATCAGAACATCAAAAAAATCTATTTTACGCTTTGTTTTTTGAATTCTGATGGGGTCAATCCCGTATTTTTCCGGAATGCAGTGTTGAAGGCGGATTTGGAATTGTAACCCACCATTTGTGCAATTTCTTCAATCTTTATATAGCTGCTATCTTCCGCGCAAAGCAAAACTTTTGCTTCTGCAATCCGGTGTGAAGCGAGGAAATCAAAAAAAGTTTGTCCCAGTTCTTCATTCAAAATCTGGGATAAATGATGCGTGGAAATACCAAGTCGTTTTGCCAAAGCGGGCATAGAAAATCCTGCATCCAGAAAAGGTTTTTCAGTCTTCATGATCTCTTCCAGCTTTTTCAAAGTGGAAGTTTGGAGTTCTTCGGTTAAAGACGATTTTTCATACTTTTTGACAACTCTCGTATTGTTTTCCTGAAAAAACATAGATCTGCTAAATACCGTTAAGCTTGTTGCATAAATAATCAGCGTGATCAAAGCAGCAATAATATGGTCTCCGAGATCACTGTTAAAAGAAATTCGGATGATCAAAAAAGCAAGAACCAGTGTAACAAGTTGTAAATGAAATCTCCGATACCAGGATAAGGCTGTTTTCTCACGCGTAAAAAATGAGTATCCTATTTTATCATAAGCCTTTTTCAGCATGACGAAAACGGCAATATCATAACTGAACATGCTCAAAAAAGTGAAGTCACTAATATGCCGTTTTAGTAAAAACATCCAGTGTTCGCCATACATATCGGCCGAAATTCTGTTCATTTCAGGATGAAAAGCATCCACATTTGCGTTGTATTTATATTCGGCACTTTGTGGATAAACCAGTAAAGCCATGTAAATCAGATATGTACCAAACGGAATAAAATGAAGCCAGTCGCGATTCTTAAAATCCTGATTACTAATCGCTTTTTTGATATACAGATACGTTAGCGGAGCTAGCAGGAGATTTATTGGTTCAGTAGTATCGACAAGCCAAACCACTTTAAACATGTAATTGGTATAACCCAGCCATACATCCGTGATAATCAAGGATAAGCCTAGTAACAAAATTCCAAGCAGAAGATTTGGAAGCCGGTTGCCTTTACTATTTGATATAAAAAAATACGAAAGAAGTATTCCCTGGACAATACCAAGTAATATAACGATGGAAAAAAGATCCATACGGATTGGCGGAGCTGGGAACATAGTTTTTAACAGCATGTTCAAAGATACAAATCAGGAACTATCTTCGATATAATTACTTCATCTACATCACAGAACGCTTCTTTTTTACAAAATAAAAACAAGGAACTAACATTTTTTTAATCTTTCCAACTCGATTTTAACTGTACATTTGAGGAATAATTACTCCTTATGACTTCGAAAAAATCTCCGGCAATCGGATTTATATTTGTTACGCTTCTGATTGATGTAATTGGCCTTGGAATTATTATTCCGGTCATGCCAAAACTGATCAGCGAATTGGTTGGCGGCAGTTTGAGTGACGCCGCACGTTATGGAGGCTGGATTCTGTTTTCTTATTCCTTTGTTCAATTTATCTGTGCACCAATCGTTGGCGGATTAAGCGACCAGTTTGGTCGCAGACCTGTTCTGCTTGCTTCGTTGCTCGGTTTTGCTCTGGATTATATGTTTCTGGCTTATGCGCCAAGCATTGGATGGCTGTTTGTTGGCCGGATCATCGCCGGAATTATGGGTGCAAGTTTTACAACAGGCGCAGCCTATATCGCTGATGTAAGCTCACCGGAAAAACGTGCCCAGAATTTCGGACTTATTGGTGCAGCTTTCGGATTAGGATTTATTATTGGACCTGTTTTGGGAGGTTTATTAGGTCAATATGGATCGCGTGTTCCATTTTTAGCAGCAGGAGGACTTTCTTTAGTAAACTGGATATATGGATTTTTCATCCTTCCAGAATCCTTGAAACCTGAAAATCGCCGTAAGTTTAGTTGGGATCGTGCCAATCCTGCCGGTGCATTGAAAAATCTGCAACGTTATCCGGTTATTTCCGGACTTATTGTTTCGCTTGCACTATTGTACATTGCCAATCATGCCATTCAGAGCAACTGGTCGTACTACACCATGGAAAAATTCCATTGGGATGCCCAGATTATCGGATATTCCTTAGGAGCGATGGGTTTGTTGGGGGCAATTGTGCAAGGCGGACTTATCCGATTAATTATTCCAAAAATCGGTCAGAAAAAAGGTGTTTATATTGGCTTGTTCCTATATTCAGTAGGCTTTGTTTTATTTGCTTTTGCGGCAGAAACCTGGATGATGTTTGCTTTCATGATTCCTTATATTTTAGGAGGAATCGCCGGACCGTCATTGCAGGGACTTATTTCAACGCAGGTACCAGCAAATGAACAGGGAGAATTACAAGGTGCTATGACCAGTTTGATGAGTTTGACATCCATCATTGGTCCTCCGCTCATGAGCAATCTTTTCTATTTCTTCACAAAACCGACCGCTCCGTTTTATTTTCCGGGCGCACCTATGCTTACAGCGGCTGTACTGACTTTGGTCAGCGCATTTTTGGCAAGAAAAAGTTTGAAAAAGAATTTTTAGTAGGTATTGAAGAAACTCAAAGAAAGCAATAAAAGAAAAACTGTAACCCACAAAACATCTACAAAATGCCAGTAACGGGTTATTAATTTGAGTTTAAGACGATTGGGAGGATTGACACTATATACAAAAGAATCTACGTAAGCCCTGTTCTTCAATGCTTTTTTGAACATGATCCCAAGATAGATTACGCCGATCAGAATGTGGATTAAGTGTAAACCTGTGAGCAGATAAATAAATCCGAAAGAGGTGTTATTTTGATTGCCAAAACTTCTGCTTTCAATAATCTCCATCCAGCCGCCGCCTTGGAGTAACATGAACGTAATACCAAGTAGGAGTGTTGCGGCGAGAAAAATCCTGTAATGTAGAAAACGCTCCTGGACAAAAGCCAGATTTGCTTCGTGTAAAGTAATACTGCTGAAAAGAATAACCAGCGTACTCAACCAGAACATATCCGGCAAAGCTACAAAATGCCAGTTACCGCCATCAGCGCGAAGAATATATTCAAGAAAGATAATGCAAAACAAAAGCGAACTACCAATAACCCCTAGCCAAAGCATGAACCCGAAAGGTTCTCTGCGCTTTGTGAACGGGTTTTCTTTGTCTTTGGTAGAGTGTTTAGGACTCATTATTCAATCTCTTTATCAAAACAGGTTAATGACACGGGAATATAAGTTTTTATAACGACAATTTTTGTAGTACCGATACAACAAGGCCATAATTATTATTTCAAATAGCCCTGCCAAACTTTATATTGGCCAAAAATGCCGGACAAGTCGGTTTCTTCATCAAAAATACCATACAAAGTCGATCCCGATCCGCTCATCGCTGCATACTTTGCTCCTTTGTTATACAAACTTTCTTTTATTTTTTTCAATACAGGATATTTTGGAAATAAAGATGTTTCAAAATCATTTTTCACAACCTCTTTCCAGTTTTCCATAGGCGTCGTCAAAATCTCACGGAGATCATTTTCTGATCTTAACGGTTGAATTCCCGCATATGCTTCGGCCGTTGAAATATGCAGTTCAGGATTAACCAAAACGATCCATTTTCCTGCCAGGTTTAGACCGATTTCTTCAAAGCGGTCACCCTTCTCAAAACAGTAAACAGGTTTGTTTTCTATAAAAAAGGCACAGTCACTGCCTAATCTACGCGCATAATCCAGTTGTTTTTCCAAAGAAATTTCTAAGCCGAATAATTCGTTTAACACCTTTATCGTAAATGCCGCGTCCGATGAGCCTCCGCCTAATCCTGCACCAATTGGTACGGCTTTGAGCAACTGAATACTGACCGGCTCAACATCATAATCCTCTGCCAGCATGTAATACGCCCTTGAACAAAGATTCGTTGCCGGATCTCCGGGAATATTTATTCCATCCGATTGAAACGAAAAACTTTCAGCCGGTAGAATTTCCAATGCATCAGACCAGCCAACCGGATAAAAACACGATTCAATATTATGAAATCCGTCCTGTCTTTTTTCAACAATATTGAGTCCGATATTAATTTTTGCGTTTGGAAAAACAACCATGGATTTTAAAATTTTGTAAGCCATGACAAATATCCGCAGTAATCTTTTGAAGTGGTATTGAAGATTTGAAATAAGTGTTAAAATTTGTTTGCTTTCCTTTTCAACCTTTGATAAAACCTCTCAATTGGAAAACACGATCAAAAAAATCCGTCAGCTTGGTTTAAGTGAAAATTCATTATCCGACTTTATATCGATTCTTGAAAAAGTTGAATATCCGAAAGGTCATGTATTGATCAAGGCCGGACGAATTGAACGTAGTGTTTATTTTGTTGAAACCGGTATTGCCCGCGCTTATCTGGACAAAGAAGACAGAGAAGTGACGTTTTGGTTTGGTGCAGAATCGGATGTTTTACTTTCCTACAATAGTTTTTTTCTGGGTTTACCGGGTTATGAAAGTATCGAATTACTTGAAGATTCGGTACTTTATAAAATTTCAAATGAGGTATTACAAAAGCTTTACAGCTCCGATCTGGAAATTGCTAACTGGGGACGAAAACTGGTTGAATCAGAATTGATCAAAACAGAAGAAAGATTTATTTCCAGGCAATTTAAAACGGCAACAGTGCGCTATGAAGATTTTATAAATTCTTATCCAAACGTTCTTCAAAGAGTTAATTTGGGACATATTGCCTCGTATCTTGGAATCAGCCAGGTTACACTAAGCCGAATCCGGGCGGAACTCAAATGATTTCATTTTTTAACATTTGTAAAATTTTATGTGGATAAACAGGCTGAACTTTGTGGACAAGAGCTCTTGGCATTTTAGCCATTAGCGTTTACAAATTTTGATTATGTACTGGATCATCTTAATAATAGCCGGCATTTTTGAAGTAGGTTTTACAACCTGTCTGAAACACTCTGACAATTTCACAAATCTGAAATGGAGCCTTGGCTTTTTTGTTTGTATTGTATTTAGTTTTCTTCTTTTGAATAAAGCAATACAAAGTATTCCGCTTGGTACCGCTTATGCCGTCTGGACTGGAATTGGCGCTGTCGGGACTGTTATTATCGGGATTATTTTTTATAAAGATCCCGCAGATTTCTGGCGAATGTTTTTTATCACTTTATTGATTGGCTCAATCGTAGGCATAAAAATGGTCTCGAAATCGTAATTCCGAGACCATTTTTTAAACTCGATACATTCAAATTATCATTCTCCCCATCTCCACTCCTGCCCGATCACGAGCTCTTGTTTCAAACCCTGAGAAATCAAATAATCTCTTGTTTTAGTATCTGAGAGCTTTTTGCCCGGGATTTTATCTGCGTTTGAAAGCGCATATAAACACATGGCTGCTATACGAACTGTGTTTTCAAGCTGATCTTTATTAACAAGTTTAAAATCATCACAATCAGCATGGTAACATTGGATAACTTCCGGAGCAAGTGTACCGGAAAGTCCCGCAACCGGAATTCCTTCCAACATAAATGGCTGATGATCACTATGTAAACCGGCTCTGTTAGCTTGTTCGTTTTTATAACCTGCATCAACAGTGTGAATAGCTTCGCCGACACCTTTGAAGAAATCTGTCATTTCATCTTTTCCAAAAGCATTGATTCCTTTTGGATCGTTGGTCATGTCAAGGTTCATCATATACGCGACTTTGTCAACCTGTCCGGTACGTTTTAACTCACTGACAAAATGTTTTGATCCTAACAATCCCTGCTCTTCACCCATGAACAAAACAAATTGAATGGTGCGTTCAGGCTTGATTTTCAAAGCTTTGAAAGCACGTGCAATGTCCATCACAGCAAATGAACCGATACCATTATCGATAGCGCCAGTTGCCAGATCCCATGAATCAAGGTGACCGCCGATGATAATTTTCTCGTCCGATTTTCCTTTCAAAGTTGCAATTACATTTCTCGCTTTGATCTGTTTTGAAATGTTGTGCATATCAATATGCGCCTGCAACGGACCTTCATCTTTCAACCAGCCACGGATTTCTTTTCCGCTATCGTTTGAAACACAAACCGCTGGAATAGAAATAATTGCACCTGTAACCGAGGCAGTTCCTGTCAGCAAAATTTTGCCGGGAGCCTGGTTTACCATGATAATTCCGTCGGCACCATATTTAATAGCAAGAGCGGTTTTTTCAGAACGATGCAAATTCTTTTTGCCCGTCACGCCTACTACTCCGATATTGGCCAGAACAATTTTGCCCTTAACCTTATCTTTCAGTGCTTCAAAATCTTCTTCCAGACCATTCCCAACATCCACAATCTCACCTTTAAGATTTGACTGAACCGGTGAATGGGCCAGAGAAACCACGGGCACATCACGGAAATTGTCGCTGCTTCCGGGAACAATACTAAGCGTTACAGTATCGCGCATCCAGGCTTCCACTTCGAAAGGCTGGTAGGCAACGTCTGTAAAACCATAACTTTTTAATAATTTGTAAGCATATTCTTCGGCTTTTTCACCATTTGCACTGCCCGTCAGCCTGTGGCCAATGGTCTGTGTGGCGCTGCCCAAAGTTTCGTATGCTTTACTGTTCTTTCTTACTTCGGTGTCAAGACGTGTAAAAGTTTTTTCCCATTTTTTGTCATCTGAATTAAACCCGGTGGCTAAAAAGAATAATCCGCCGGCTACCGCAACCAATATTATTTTTTTCATAATTTCCTATAAAAGGACGATGTAGATTTACGAAATCTAAGTTAGCAAAGAATTTGATTTTTATTATCTATGGAAAATAACTTAAACTAAAATTAGATTTAAGATGCAACAAGAGTTTTGAAAGAATCATTTAAAACAAGGTAAAAATTGGTGTTTTAAGTTTTTAAATAAAATAGTGGATCATCATTTTTTTTAAAGTGTAATATATACACTTATTATTTATTGTAATATCCAACAAATTCAACAATTTTGCATTTCTGATTTTAATCTGTTAATATTTATAATTTTTCCAATAAACCGACTAACCGCAAACTACCAATATGTATTTCCTGGGATTCGATTTAGGCAGTTCATCTATCAAGGCATGTCTCCTGCATGCAGACACCGGCCAGGTGATAGCTTCGGCTTTTTATCCTGAAAAAGAAATGGCTATTGCCGCGCCAAAGCCAGGTTTTGCAGAGCAGCAGCCTGAACAATGGTGGGAAAACGCATGTCTTGCATCCAGAGCGGTCATGCAACAATCCGGAATTTCTCCTGATTACGTTGGCGCCATCGGAATTTCCTATCAAATGCACGGTTTGGTCGTTGTTGACAAGGATTTAAACGTACTGCGTCCATCCATTATCTGGTGCGATAGTCGTGCTGTTGAAATTGGAAACAAAGCGATGGAAGCGATTGGGGAGAAGACCGTTTTACCACATTTGCTGAATTCCCCAGGTAATTTTACGGCTTCAAAACTTGGTTGGGTTAAACAAAATGAGCCCGATGTATATGCCAAAGTGCATAAATTCATGCTTCCGGGAGATTACCTGGCAGCTAAGATGACTAGTGAAATTGTCACTACACCTTCGGGATTATCTGAAGGAATTTTCTGGGACTTTAAAGAAGAAAAACCGGCCGATTTTCTTTTGGATTATTTCGGTTTTGACAAAAATCTGATTGCCAATGTTTTGCCAACCTTTTCTGAGCAAGGAAAACTGACGGCGGGGTCAGCAGCTGCTTTGGGTTTGAAAGCAGGAATACCTATTACATACCGCGCTGGTGATCAACCCAATAATGCATTTTCTTTAAATGTTTTAAACCCCGGGGAAGTAGCAGCAACGGCAGGGACTTCGGGTGTTGTATACGGTGTAAGTGATCAGATAAAATTTGATGAAAAATCCAGGGTTAATACTTTTCTTCATGTAAATCATACCGTTGAAGCGCCGCGTTATGGTGTTTTACTTTGTGTAAACGGGACAGGAAGTTTGAACAGCTGGTTGAGAAATACATTATTACAAGGCAACATTTCCTATCCTGAAATTAACAATTTGGCGGCTCAGTCGCCGGTTGGTTCGGATGGATTAATTTGTCTTCCGTTTGGTAATGGCGCAGAACGAATGCTTGAAAACCAGGATCCGGGGGCCAATTTCCGTGGTCTACAGTTCAGCCGTCATGGTATCAGTCATTGGACGCGCTCCGCTCAGGAAGGAATTGTTTTCGCACTTTATTATGGTATGGAAGTAATGGAAACGCTTGGCGTTTCATTGAAAAATATCAGAGCTGGTGAAGCAAATATGTTTTTAAGCCACGTTTTCCGGGAAACTTTTGCAAATGTTTCCGGAGCAACCGTTGAACTTTTCAATACTGACGGAGCACAGGGAGCTGCCCGTGCCGCAGGTTTGGGATTGGGTTATTACAAAAATCGTAACGAAGCTTTCACTGGTTTAACCGCAGTTCGTACCATCGAACCGGACTCTTCTTTAACGGAAGTCACAAAAGAGGCTTATGGAAAATGGAAGGAAGCACTTGTAAAAGAAGTTTAAAAGAACAAGTTTAAAGTATATCTAGGGGCTGACCAAAAAGAGTTCTTTGATTTATAAATAAAAGATCTTCATTTTGATTTTTAGCTTCGTTATTTAATTGATTTATAAAAAATGGCCGGAAAGTACTCTTAAGAGCAGCTATCTGGCCATTTTTTCTACTTAGGCTGCTGATTTTTGTCTTTTAAGATGCAGTTTTCTCAGGTTGTGGGCCATAGCAACCAAGGTAAACTCAGTAGTTACCTTTTTAAGACCTCTAAGATGGAAGCGGCGAAAACCCATGTTGGCTTTTATGTCGCCAAAGCAGCTTTCTATTTCAATACTTCTTCGTCTGCGGAGCTCAAAACCTTTCTGTGAGTTAAGGTTGTCCCGTGCCTGTTGCTTGTATTGGTCAAGCTGCTCATTAACTTTGAGTGTACGGTTATGCCCTTGGGTAGATTTACAACAGCGTTCGTAGAATGGGCAACCCGTGCAGTCTGTACATTCGTATTCCTTTATATGTGACTGATAACCTGTTTTTTTATGTGTATGCTTATAGCTGCTTCGAAAAGTAAGCTGCTGCTTATTGGGGCAGGTATAGCTATCTGCAGCGGGATCGTAATAGAAATTCTCTTTTAAAAAAGGGTTATTCTTATAGGATTTCTTTTGCTCATTATGGAACTGGGGGAATTTCAAATAATTGTTTATCCCCTTGTTTTCCAGTAGCTCATAATTCTCTTCGGTACCAAAGATGCTGTCAGCAATGATGTTTTCAGGGGTCACAGACTGCTGAACTGACAGCTGATCCAAGTGGTCTTTGAAGCAGGTGCCGTCATTGGTGTTCTGGTGCAGGCTTACGCCGGTAATAAACTGATCTTCACATCCCGCCAGCACATTATATGCGGGCAGTACCTCAACCTTATTTTTCATCATCATCGCACTGGCGTCCTGATCTGTTACATTATAGCCACTGCGGCTGCCCGCGATAAGAATCTGCTGCTCGTATTTCTCAATCCGATCTGCTGTTTCTACCAGTTGTTTGCCCAGGCTTTGGGCTTTGCGTTTTGTTTTTTTGACGCTGGTATTCTTAATCTTTTCATTGAGCTGGTCAATCTGATTGGCCAGGACCTGCCGGCTAACAGGCTGTGATCCATATTCTTCAAGATCTTTATTTCCGTAGGTAAAATCTTCGGATGCATTCAGCGCATCAATCTCTTTGAGCAGCTGCTGGCATTTCTGTTCTGCTGATGCCTTATACCGGAGGGCATTCTTCTTCCAGACCATCTTGTGCTTATTGGCATCGGCCATAAATGGGCTGCCATCACAGAAATAGTGCTCCATTTTGATATACTTGTGTTCCATCAAAAACACCAGCATGGAGCTGAACAGCACTTCAATCACTTCTTTGGCTTTGCTGCTCCGGAAAGTATTGATGGTCCGAAAATCGGGCCGGCTCATACTGCTCAGCCAGAAGAAATGGATGTCCTGACCCAGGGCACGGGCTATCTTTCTGCCAGTATATATCTTGATGCAATACGCATAAAGTAAGACTTTCAGCAGCATCCGCGGATGGTATGCGCTGGTTCCCCCACCTTCATAAAGGTTCATCAGCTCTGTGATATCCATCCGTTCAACTACTTCATTAACAACCCGTACCAAATGCGTAGGAGGTATCAGTTCTTCAAGAGAAGGTGGTAAAAATAATAGCTGCTGCGGGCAGTATTCTTTAAAGACGATAGATTTTTTTATCTTGCTCATGTATTTCTAATGTGGTAATTAAAAATACAAAAAAGCCCTCTATCTACAAAGTAGATAAAGGGCTTTGGCTTTTTGGTCAGCCCCTCAGCCTAATAACAGCTTCACTATTTTATAACCGATTCTGATTTTTTGCAGTCAGGTGCTCATAAAAATATTCCACAAGCGAATAAAATATTACCTATTTGAAATTTCTAATCAAATATTGAATAAAACCAATTATTTATTAAATATTTCCGTTAAAATATCTTCTTTTTCATACTTTCGGTGCAATAGTATTCTTAACACTATACACATCATTATTATGATTAGAAACTTTTACGCTAAACAGCTCTTGCTGTTAATCTTTATTTTTTGTGCGCCTTCACTTACTTTCGGGCAAATTTATTTAAATACTTTTACGGGGGCATCGGCCTGTCCCACACCTGGTAATGTAGCAACAGCAATTCCCGGCGTTACCGGAACAGAACTCACCAGAAACACAATTACCTGTACCGCTTTCTCCAATGCTTTTAATTCTACAACACTCAACAATACGGCAACAATTAATAACAACTCTTACATTGAGTTTTCCGTTACGGCTGATGCCGGCTTTCAACTTAATGTCACTTCGTTAACCTTTTTCCGACAAGGGAGTGCCTCAGCTCCTAATCAGCTTGAAATCCGTTACAGCACCGACGGCTTCGCTACATCCACAGCATGGGGAGCGGCTCCTTTGACAGTAACGTCGCCCGGAGCAACAACAAATTGGGATTTTGATGATTTCACTGTGGCAAGCGGCGTAAAATTAACTTTCAGAATTTATCCATATGGTCCGCAAAGAGCAGATTTAAGTGCAAACACCGCTTCCACTGGTGCCAGTTTCAGGATGGATAATGTCACCCTTAATGGTACCGTCATTTCCCCGATGCCAGTCAAACTAAGCTCATTTAAAGGCAGTTGTGAAAATAATTCAGTTTTATTAAAATGGGAAACTACATGGGAAGATCAAAATGAAGGTTTTGAAGTTCAAAAAAGTGTTGACGCGATAAACTTCCATAAGGTTGGATATGTTGCAGGAAATTCCACTACCCTGTTGAAATCCTCCTATGAGTTTTCAGATACGGGAATTAAATCAGAACAGACTTTTTATTACCGTCTCAAACAAATTGATCTGGATGGAAGTTATGAATATTCAAGAATAATTGCCGTTAAATCAGATTCCGGGGATGAAAAACTTTTTGTTTACCCCAATCCTACAACCGGAACCTTTGAAATCAAATCGCTGGAATTAAAGAATCCGGAAATCAGGTTGTATAACCATCTTGGCAAAGAAGTTCCCATAAAAATAAGTAAAAGTGAAAATATGGATTCCTATCAAATTATTATAAAAGGAAATCCAACACCCGGAATATTCGAATTAAAAATTAATGATACGAACGGTGATTCCAAGCCCAGATCGGTCAAAGTGTCAGTAATTGAATAAAAATAAATCCAATAAACCCTTAACAAAGCTCCGAAACTCTTGATTGAGTCAGGAGCTTTCTTTTTTATACTGAAATCCTTATTAAGTTTTAAGTAATCGTAGGAGTAATACAGAAATTGGATTGCTATTTTTAAAATTAGGGTATTTTTGCAACTTGATCCAACCAACACCACCGAATGAAAAAAGTTAGTTTAAGTGATTCCGGCCCAAAAGTATCAGAAGCAATTTATGGTTTCTGGAGATGGAAAGATGAAGGTGCAGAAACAACATCCGCCATTGAAAAAACGGTTAATCTGTGTCTGGAACTAGGAATAAATACATTTGACCATGCAGATATTTACGGCGATTTTACCGTAGAAGAGCATTTTGGCAAGGTTATCAAAAACAAATCCTTCAAAAGAGAAGACATAGTTCTTTTCAGTAAATGCGGGATCAGAAAGTCAGATAATGGCGATTTTAAATACTATGACACTTCGAAAGATCATATTATCAATAGCGTAAATGGTTCTTTGAAAAGACTGAACACAGACTATCTTGATATTTTCCTTTTGCAGCACAGCGATTTTCTGGCAGATCCGGAGGAAACGGCCGGTGCACTTGCGGAAGTAGTTAAATCAGGAAAAGTGAAACATATTGGTGTTGCGAATTTCTCTGTTTTTCAGCACCAGCTTTTAGCTTCTTACCTCAGAATCCCGATTGTTACGAATCATATTGAATTAAATTTGATGAATACGACAGCCATTGAAGATGGTCGTATTGATTTTATCAAACAGTGTTTTAGTAAACCGTTGGCCTGGGCACCTCTGGCAGGCGGAAGAATTTTAGATGGGACAGATGAAAAAGCTGTGGCGTTAAGAGCTAAACTTGAAGAAATTGGTAAAAAATATGATGCTAACATTGAACAAACGGCAGTAGCCTGGTTGATGAAATTAGGTACTTTGCCAATTATCGGATCTTTATCAGAAACAAGAATCAGAAACGCAGCAAGTGCCTCGGATATTCAATTAACAAATCAGGATTGGTACGCACTTTATCAGGTCGTTAATCCATTCTGATAATAATAAGTTTTTGCTCAAAAGCCAGTTACGTTTATGAAACGTAACTGGCTTTTTTATTTTTCAGTATCATCAAAACTTTTCTGAGGAAATGTGACTTATAAAGCTCTAATCCGTATAAATACCAAAAGCGAGAGCTTTAAACTTTGAATAAAAAAAACCATATCAGACAAATGAAAAAAATATTGATCATTGCCGCTCTATTTGCATTTTCAACTGCTTCTTTCGCGCAGGATACTGATTCGACAAAAACGCAGAAAGCTGTTGCAGCTACCAAATCAAGAGCTAAAAAAGTAGGTGCCGCAATTAAAAAGGATGCCAAAGTTGTTGGTAACGGCGTAAAAACCGGAGCTGAAAAGGTAGGCGAAGGTGCTGAAAAAGCATATGATGGCACTAAAAAAGTAGCGAAGAAAGTGGGAAAAGGTGTAAAGGATGAAGTGAAAAAATTATAAGATTTTTTTCAATATATGATTATTAAAAAACCTGCTTGACAGCAGGTTTTTTAGTTATAATGGCAAAACTTCAATTATTATTTACTGAGCACTATGCTCCATGTACTTCCACTAAACACATGATACTTCTCAGAAAAACTTGCCATATTAATTCCCAAAGAAAAATTGAGTAAGCTGTTGAAATAACCGACATCACTCCCTTCAGGTACTTCTCCAAAAGTATTGACATATTTTACGGTTCCGGTGTAGACTTTTTTCTCTCCGTCAAAAACCTCGACCTTGATATTTTCTCCTATTTTAATTCCCAATTGATTAAAAAGCTTTTTGTCAATATCCGTCCAGACGTTGCCATATTGAATATCCAGAATTGGTATCGTTCCTTTTACTTTTCCCTTTTCGAAAGATGGTTTTGTGTAAGGAATTGAAACAATTTGATTCGGAAGTTTTGGCCCAACCTGATCATAAGTAATGGTTTTGGAAGCTAATCTGGCTGCGGTAAATGCATATACATCGCGACCATGAAAGGTATACGACTCATTCGAATTTTTACGACGGTTTTTCACTTCATCAATTTCACGCACCTCCTGAATTCCCATTTGTTCTGCAACAAGAGTTAATGTTCCATTATCCGGCGTGACAAAATAATGTCCTGTTTTTGTTAATAGGACCACTGATTTTCTTTTTGTTCCAACACCCGGATCGCAAACGGAAACGAAAACAGTGCCAACCGGCCAATATGGTGCCGTTTGAACAAGTCGGTAAGATGCTTCCCAAATGTTGTAAGCCGGAATTTCATGCGTTAGATCAAATATTTTCAGGTCAGGAGAAACACCCATCGCTACACCTTTCATCGCAGAAACGGCGCCATCTTTTAATCCAAAATCAGACTGGAAAACGAGAATATTGTTTTGGGCATTTGAAGTGAAAGAAAGAAGCGTCAGCAAAATAGTAATCGCTGACAAAATGAATTTTTTGATGTAGTTAACGAAGGAAAATGATGCCATAATTTATACCTGTATATTTAAGAATTACTTGCCTTTTTTGTATGATTCAGTATTCGTGTAGTCCTTTTGTAAAGTTATAAAATTTCAAAGATCATCTGTCGAGACTAACAAAAATCAATGGTTGGCATAGCTTTTGAACCGTTTTCTTATAATTACTTTACTCACATCAATTTAACAAAATATTCATGGCAGTTATTGGAGAACTGATCAAAAAGGCAATTGACCTTTCGGGTTATATAACAAGCGATCCGGATCCGGTGAAAGAGCAGCGGGAAGTGCTTCTTTCGCTATTGGAAAAAGCAAAACTTACCGCATTTGGAAAAGCTTATAATTTCAAAGAAATTTTAGAAAGCGAAGACATCATAGCTGCATTTCAGCAATTTGTTCCGGTTCATGATTATGACAAAATGAACGCCGACTGGTGGCATTATTTACTCGAAGGCCATCAAAATGTAACCTGGCCAGGCGGTCAGAAATATTTTGCATTAAGCAGCGGAACCACCAGCAACAGCAAACATATTCCAGTCACAGACGATATGCTGGATGCGATCAGGAAAAGCGGTACACATGAAATCATGAATCTGAGTGCATTTGATTTACCCGCAGAGTTTTTTGAAAAACAAATCTTAATGCTTGGAAGCAGTACCAATCTGATTGAAAAAGATGATCATTTGGAAGGAGAAATAAGTGGAATAAGTGCAAGCAATATTCCTAGCTGGTTTGGAGGTTATTACAAGCCAGGACGCGAAATTGCGGATATTAAAGATTGGGATGAACGTGTTAAAGTCATTGCAGAACAGGCACCAGATTGGGATATTGGATGTCTGTCTGGAATTCCTGCATGGATTGAGTTGATGCTGAAAGAAATTATCAAAAAGCATAACTTAAAAAATATCCACGAAATCTGGCCAAATCTCCAGGTGTATACAACAGGCGGCGTTGCGTTTGATCCTTACCGGAAAAGTCTGGAAAAATTATTTGCTCATCCCCTGATTTACATCGATACTTATCTGGCTTCTGAAGGTTTTATTGCCATACAAAACCGGCCTGAGACTTCTTCAATGGCTTTATTTACCAACAGCGGAATTTTCTTTGAGTTTGTACCGATGGAAGGCGACAATATTGATGAAGATGGTTTGGTGAAACCGGATGCAGAAATATTTGCCCTTGAAGACGCAGCAGAAGATGTAAATTATTGTCTGCTGATTTCTACCGTTTCCGGAGCGTGGCGTTATATGATTGGCGATACGGTAATGATAACGGACAAATCAAGGGCAGAAATAAAAATCACCGGTCGGACAAAACATTATCTGAATGTAGTGGGTGAGCAACTTTCTGTTAACCAGATGAATGATGCACTTCGTGTTCTGGAAAAAGAATATGATCTGGTCATGACCGAATTTATTGCTGCCGCAGTTCATAAAAATGAAGAATTTATTTTGAAATGGTATATCAGTTCTGACAAGTTTCCAGATGCAATCAAAGTTGCGGAATCGCTCGACAATGCTTTACAAACCAGCAATAAAAACTATAAAGTTGCGCGTGGAAAAGCGCTAAAAGGCGTTGAAGTGGTACTTATTCCCGAAACTGTTTTTCATAAATGGAGCGAAGAAACTAAGAAACTGGGCGGACAGGTAAAAATTCCCCGGGTCATGAAAGAAGAAGATTTTATTGAATTTGAAGCTTTTGTAAGTCAAAATTCATAAAGCTGCTCTTTGCACTTCCAATAATCTCACTTGCTCGACTATATCATCAGGAGAAAGATATAGCCGGGCAATTTTTTGTTTATATTTCTCTGGTAATTCGGCGTGATTCAGGATAAAGTTTTTAGTTTGGATGATATAATTTCCCAGACCATGGGTAACAGCAAAAGTATCCGCCACCTTTTCTGCCTGCTGAATATATTTTGTTGAAAATAAGTACCCAAAACCAAATCTGATCATGCCAAAAATATTGCGATTATGATAATCCATAATATGCCCCAATTCATGCCCTATCCAGCCAATCAGGATATCCTTTGGAATTTGATGAATAGGAATTGCAGTATGTGTTAACTTAAATAAAGCGCTGATATTGATCTGATAACCACGATTTTTCTTTCCCGTGAACATTGTTCCAATTTTTGGCTGCGCCTGCATGACTGATTTTTTTATGTTTTGTTTAAACACAAAATCAATCGGTACATTTTGCAATTCGGGATAAAATGAAAGTGCTTTTAAAATTTCATTTTCGATCACTTTCGGGATTTTCTTGTTTTCCCGAAAATGGGTAAAATCTTCCGGATTGAATTGATCTTGATCAGCCATATCGTCTGCTACGTTAAGTAATTTACATTCAAGTAGCAAAAACCGATCCAAATCAATCTTTCAAGGTTTTTACATCTACTTTTCTCAGAATTTCCTTTTTGTCAAATAACAATCTCCAAAGTGCAAATGATGGTGTTTTGTCAGCAAGACAGGTTTTACAAATTTGTAAATCAGCAGGAACGTTATAGACAACTGTGGTATCATTAATCGGCTGAACATTATCGCTTAATGAGGTTGTATTACTTTTGGCACTATAAAGATATGCCTTTAAAAGCTCGGTTTCTTTCTTATCAAGTTCTGTATTTGTCGTATCATCAGAACCAAGCAATGAAATTTTTACGCCATACTTTTTTTCCAAAGCACCTATAATTGGGATTTCAGATGGGTTTTTACAAAGTTCGGCTGCCTTTTCCGGACTTTTCACCAGTGCTTCTTCTAATGATTTCTGCGCCAGTTTTGAGATTTTCTTTCCCCATTCGTCGACCGTATAAATAAGCTGGGTATTGGTAACACGCACGATTTTCGATTGCTTTATTTCATTGGACAATTCCTTGGTATTTTCAACACGGGTATTATTACAGCCAGACAAAAGCAATACAAAAGCCAGAATATATACGATACGATTCATTTTATTTTTATAAGTTAAACTGGTAAAAGCGTTACAAAAGCAGATTTCAACAAACAAAATCAGGGATTTTCCACACTTATTCTTCAACGTTAAATACAACTTTGTAATTCAAAACAGACAACGAACGTACGAAAAACATTCTTCAACCTAAAATGCGTATCTTTGTCGCCCGAATATGCAATGCCAAAAGACATTAACGCGATATGCAAGATAAATTAGAAGCCATAAAAGAACGTTTCGAAGAAGTTTCGCAACAAATTATACAACCTGAAATCGTTTCCGATTCCACTAAATATTCCAAATTGAGCAAGGAATATAAGGATTTGGGAAAGATTGTTGAACAGTACGCAATTTACCAAAAACTTCAAAAGGATATTGCAGGGACGAAAGATATGATCGTCAATGAAAAGGACGAGGAGCTGCGCCAGATGGCAAAAGAAGAATTGGACGAATTGCTTCCAAAAATGGAAGAAATGGATCTGATCATTAAAGAATTATTGATACCAAAAGATCCTAATGACAGCCGTAATATTATCCTTGAAATAAGAGGTGGAACGGGTGGAGATGAAGCTTCGATTTTTGCCGGCGATTTGTTCCGCATGTATCAGCGTTTCTTCGAAAAAATGGGTTGGAGATCGTCGATCATGGATTTTACTGAAGGTACCAACGGAGGTTACAAAGAGATTATATGTAAAGTTGAAGGTGAAGATGTTTACGGTAAAATGAAGTTTGAATCGGGCGTTCACCGTGTTCAGCGTGTACCGCAAACGGAATCTCAGGGAAGAATTCATACCTCAGCGGCCTCGGTTGCCGTTTTACCGGAAGCAGAAGAAGTTGATGTTCAGATTAATATGAACGATGTGCGTATTGATACATTTATGTCATCAGGTGCTGGTGGACAGTCAGTTAACACTACTTATTCTGCCGTTCGTTTGACACACATCCCATCGGGACTGGTTGTTAGCTGTCAGGATGAACGTTCGCAGTTGAAAAATAAAGATAAAGCCTTGGGTGTTTTGCGCTCACGTCTTTACGAGATTAAATTGAAAGAACATAATGATGCTGTCAGTTCTCAGCGTAAATCCATGGTTGGAAGCGGCGACAGATCTGACAAAATCAGAACATATAATTACCCGCAAAGCCGGATTACTGATCACCGCATCGGTTACACCGTTTACAATTTGCCTGCCGTAATGGAAGGTGATATTGCAGAATTTATCGAGCGTTTGCGTATTGCTGAAAATGCGGAAAGAATGCAGGAAGGCGAAACAATTTAATTTGGGAAGTTCAGCTCCTTTGAAGCTTCCTGTTTATAGCAATTGCACTTGTTCCTCAGAGTTTTGGCTCCTTCGGAGCCTCCTGTGAATATTGTTGAATTCTTGGCCCAAACAGGAAAAAGGTAGATTACAGGTGACTCTGAAGGAGTCTGGATTTGGTTGCGAATATTAGTTTCTATAAAAAGGATATCCCTTTGGGATTGATTTGCTGAATTAATCAACAGAGAAATAAAAAAAGGCTTAAAAATGATAAATTCATTTTTAAGCCTTTTTTTATTTCTAACCAGGTTATTTACTTGTATAAAGCTGCTTATAAGTTTTCGCTTTATAATCTTCGAAAGACTCTTTTTTATTATAATTATCGCCAAAGAAGGTGATCACTTCATGAAATTCCTTTGCTTTCATATAACCTGGCAAAGGCTGGATCATTTGAAATTTGTCGTCGAGGAAAATCGTTGTTGGAAAACTTGGCTGATTATTTGTAAGCGCCAGTGCAATTTGATGAATGCCTTTTTGTCCTTCTGCAATAAATTCAAATTTCTGACTTCCAAGCGTTATGGCTTCTCTTTGTTCAGCATTCAGTTTTACGGCATAATATTTTTTGTTGATGTAATCAATTACCTCAGCATTTTTATACGTTTCCCGATCCATCACTTTACACCAGCCACACCAATCTGTATATAAATCAACCAACACTTTCCGCGGCTCTTTCTGGGTTTTCGCATAGGCTTCTTCAATGGTCATCCAGTGAATTCCTTCTTCTTTTTTTGTTACAGAATCTGTTCGGAAACTGGTTAATGCAAGAAACAGAATCAAAACCGAAGTAAATATGTAAGCTGATCGTCTCATAATTTTTTGATATACATTTTTAAAACGCATTTTTTGACCAAATAATTTTTTTATGAATTAATATCAGGCAATTTTATATTCAAATCTTACCATACACATATTCATTTGCGAGTAATCATTTGCTTGCGAAACAATCAACATTATTAATCATGAAAGTAAACAAAGTTATTCCGCTTATCCGAATTTTCGACGAAGCAAAGGCGGTCGAATTTTATGTAAACTGGCTGGGCTTTACAATTGACTGGACGCATCAGTTTGAGACCAATTTTCCGCTTTATATACAGGTTTCAAAAGAAGGGATTGTTTTGCACCTGACAGAACATCACGGTGACTGCACGCCTGGCGGGAAAGTATTTATTGACTGTGTGGGTTTAACAGAATATCATGCCGAATTGATCGAAAAAAATTACCGTTTCAACCGTCCGGGATTGGAAGAAGCGCCATGGAATGCCATTACAATGGAAGTTTCAGATCCTTTTGGAAATAAATTACTTTTCAACGAATCCAAAGAATAATTTTTTTGCCACGAATACACTAAATTCGTGCGTTCGTGGCAAGCTTATTTTTTTGTTTTATCTTTTGAAAAAGAGACTAACAAACCTCCACTTATAATCAAGGCCATTCCCGATAATGTGGTAATAGTTGGAATCGCCTCTCCCATCAAAAATCCAAATATCAAAGCAAAAAGAATATTGGAATATCCGACCGCTGCGACGCGTCCTGCTTTATCAAACGTAAAAGATTGTGTCATCATGATCTGGCCGATCATCGCCGTAATTCCCAGTGCAAGAAATCCCAGCCAGTGTTGCCAGGTTGCCGGCCATTTGAAAGTTCCGATTAGAAAGTCGAGCTGATCATTTGGGAAATAAGTACCGATTACGATTGAAAATATTGGCAGAACTATTCCGCTCAACATGAAGGAAAGCACAATAGCCCGGGTATCATAAACTTGTCCTAGCTGACGAATCGCCAGATAGGCAACAGCAGTTAATAATGCATTTCCCAATCCTATGACATGATTTCTGACCGACATCGAAAGATCCGGACGGAAGACAAACAGTATCCCGGCAAAGCCCAGTAAAATAGCAATCCACTCGGTAAAATTTAATTTTTCCCCCAGAAAAAGCCAGGACAGAAATGCCAGAAAAATGGGATAAGTATATTGATACGTGGAGGCTCGGCCTAATCCAAGATTTTGAATTGCGTAAAAAAGAAGATATAATGAAAGTGTTCCGACAACGCCGCGAAAAATAAGTAAGCCAAGTCTCCCACCTTTTTGCTTCAACGGTCGCTGCAAAATACTTGTTCCGATAAACAATACGCCAATAATATTTCGAAAGAAAACCAGCTGTACAATATGAAAATCACGACTCAGCCATTTTGAAATTGCAGACATTAGGGCAAAGAAAAAAGATGCCCCAAGCATCAGAAGAACACCTCTTTGTGGTGCTGAAAGTGAAAAAGATTTTGTGGTGCGGGTTAACAAATTGTCAGAATTTTAGGCAAAGATAACGCAACGATTTTAAGGAGAGCGCCATTTCAAAAAAACGATTATGTGACACCCGCATAATTTCGTTAACTTTACAAAGTTTTTGGTGCCGGAAGTTGAATCAAATCAACCATATGGCTTAATAGGGAATCCCGCGAAAAACGGGAGCTGTCCCCGCAACTGTAAGTCTTACAAAAAACTGATCTCATCTGCATAACCACTGTGAAAACGGGAAGGTACAGGATCAGCAAGACAAGCCAGGAGACCTGCCAGAAACATTCAGCGTTTTGATTTTCGGAGGAAAAATCATTTAATCGTTTTACTATGATGATCTTGAATTTTTACGGTGCGTAGCGGGCAAATTCGCTTTTATCTCCTGCTTGTGATTTTGTTGGTTAATGCCTTCGAAAATCAATTGATGGCGCAAAAGGATTCAATTCATCTGGATCCGGTGACCATTTATGGTTATGCGCCTGAACGTTTTATGAGCGGATTAAAAGTGCAGAAAATCGATTCTGTTACGATGGAACAATTTCGTTTCAGAAATATTACGGATCTGCTTTCTTTAAATACGCCCATCATTATTAAGAATTACGGTCCCGGACAATTAGCAACCGTTGCTTTTCGCGGGACTTCCGCAAATCATACTGCGGTGCTGTGGAATGGTCTTAATGTAAATCTTCCCACTTTGGGACAAACTGATTTTTCAACAATTCCGGTTGCAGGATTTGACCAGTTATCCGTTCAGTATGGTTCTTCCGCCAGTATTGTGGGAACTGATGCAGTAGGTGGAAGTATTTTGCTGGGAAGTTCCATGCCTCAGGCAGGACTGCAAGTTATGATTGGAAGACAGCAGGAAAGTTTCCGAAACAGCCAAACACAGGCAACTATTAAATACGGGACGAACCTCGCTAACAAATGGACTTTTGCGGGAAAAACCGCGGCATATGATGGCAGGATGAATAATCATTATCCGTATACTGAAAGGAATAAGAAACAAATGATTCCTTCCGAAACATTCCAGAAAGGTCTGGTTCAGGACTTATATTTTACAAAAAACAGCCATCAATTATCGGCACATTTTTGGCTTACTGATAATCAGTTAACCAATAATCCTGAAAATCTTACAGGCCGTGAATATACCGCAATAAAGTCTTATCGTACAATGCTGAGGTATCAGGTTGATAACTGGACGGTCAGAACTTCCTGGATCCGGGACATTGTTGATCATGCGGCAGGTGATTATTCAAAATTCGATCATGCAGTTACCGATAGAATCGGTGCCAGGTTTGAGCGTGCATTTGAATGGAAATTTAAAAATCTGGGAAATATTCAACTACAGGCGGGAGCAGAATTTACGCACTATATAACACACTTTACTGATTATGAAAAACCCGTTACCGCAGAGAATCGTGAAGATTTTTTTCTTCTGACACGCTGGCACGCTACTCCAAAATTCCTGGTCTCCATCAATCTTCGCCAGGCCTTAGTTACAGGATTTAATCCACCCTTTACACCTTCGCTTGGTGCCGAATATCGCTTGATTCAAAATAATATTAATTCATTAAAAGTCAGAGGTTCTGTTGGGAGAAGTTACCGCGTCCCAACTTTAAATGAACGTTACTGGAAAAGTCTGGGCAATCCAAATATTCGTCCTGAGGATGGTTTTAACAAAGAAATCGGTTTGGAAGGAACACATGTTGTCAGTTGTACTCACTCTTTTACGGCAAGTTTAACAACTTATCATAATCGCATTAATAACTGGACTTACTGGAATCCTGCGAATAATTTCCGCGTGGAAAATCTGCAATTGGTAGTTGCACGAGGCATTGAAACACAAATCGGCTGGAAGGGAAACTGGACCAATTGGAAAGCGGGCGGTAATTTGAATTATGCTTTTACAAAAAGCTCGCAGGAAAAGGTTTATGACGCATATGCCTCTGATATTGTCGGCAAACAATTACCGCACATTCCCTTACATTCCGGAAACGTAAATCTGTTTGTTCAATACAAAAAAATCCGGTTGACAAATCAATTACAATTTGTTTCAAAACGATACACTTTGGCTGATCATGCACAGTTTACACAGGGATATATTCTTGAAAATTTTCTGGTTGAAACCACCTTTGACTGGCGTGGAGCGGCCGCTTCTTTGCAGGGCAGAGTAAATAATATTACCAATTCTTTTTACCAATCCATTAATGGAAATCCCATGCCCGGACGTAGTTTTGCCATTAGCTTATTGTTTTCTTTAAAAACAACCAATCATTCGATATAAAACTTTCATCAGCACGACTAACAAATAATTATTTAAACGAATACCTTAATTGATAAAACAATGAAAAAACAATTATTCAGAATTCTGACAATCACCTCTATATCAGCAGTTTTGTGGTCTTGTAATCAAAGCGATCCTGTTCCAAAAGGTACTTATGTTCAGGGCGTTTTTGTAATTAATGAAGGAAATTTCTCACAGAATAATGGTTCTGTTTCATTTTTTGCAAGAGAAAACACTACTGCTGATGCGGATGTTTTCTCGTTAGTAAATGGAAATGCACTCGCCGGTGGTGTGCAAGGTTATGATATTGCAGGAGATCACGGATTAATTCTGGTTGATAATTCAGCAGCCGGACAAGATAAAATTCAAATTGTGAATGCCAATACATTTGCATCAGAAGCTACGATCAGTACTGATATTGAAAACCCACGTGATGTTGTGGCTGTAACCAATGATAAAGCCTACGTTACTTGCTGGAACACACTTAATTCAGATTATTCTTATCCGGTTGGGTACGTTGCTGTGGTTGATTTGGCGACTAACAAGGTTACCAAGAAAATCAGTACTGATAAAGGCCCTGAAAAGATGATTTTCTATAAAGACAAAGTTTTTGTTGGGGATAATTTTTATAGTGGTGGTACTAAGCTTACCGTTATCAGCACCTCTGCTGATGCAATTTTGAGTAGTATTTCTTTTAAATCAGCTCCAAATCCAATTGGCGTTGATGCGAACGGAAAATTATGGGTACAAGCAGGGATAGAATTATTTCGTTTGAATACTGAAACTTTTGCTATTGAAACAACTTTGAAAATCGGTACCGACGAAACTAAAAAACCAGAAAATTTTGCAATGGCTTCTGATCTCTCAACGATCTATTTTGTTCTTTCGTACTCGGACGCAAATTACATCAGCCACGGAGCAACTTACAAGTTCTCGATTACAGATACTCAGGTTAACGTAACAACTCCTTTTGTAAATAGAATTTTTACGGGTCTGGCTGTTGATCCAACACAAGGATTAGTTTATGCAGCAGTTACGCCTTCGTATTCACAATCCGGTTATGCTGTTCGTTACCGTGGAGATGGTTCTCTGGTTGATTCTGTTAAAGTAGGCGTTGCTCCTACCGGATTTTTCTTTAAGCAGCTTTAATTTAAGCGAAACCGAAATAGTTCGAACAAAAAAATAAGTCAGCCTTTTCAGGTTGACTTATTTTTTTGATTATCTAATTTGATTTCAGTATTATTTCCTACTTAAAAAACCCTTGCGGATCAGGAAGTTTTGCTTTCAAAAGCTCTACAAATTCAATGTTCAGCTGACTAAAATCAAGCATTCTACCTTTGTGAAGTCGCTCCCAGGATTTCTCCGGTTCATTGCGATTGTAGTAAACGAGCGCAAGATTATATTGTCCCAAAGCATAAGTTGAATCCAGCGCAACTGCTTCTTCCAACAATTTATTCGCCTCGTCCAGATCTTCCTGCTGTTTGTTCATCGCATAAAGTTTAAGATCAACAGTAGAAAGATCAACCAATAAAGGAACATTATTCGATTGAAGATTTACACCACGACTTAACATACGCTTAGCATCTACCCAGTTTTCTCTCTGGTAACAAACTACGCCAAGTCCCCAATATGCCTCAACATTTTTGTCGTTCAGCAAATTAGCAAGATTGAAACGGTAACAAGCTGTGTCCAGAGATCCTTCCTGCAAATACTCCCAGGCACGCGCTGAAAAAAAGCTGCTGGCCTCTGGTCTGCTTGAAAATGATTTATCGCAATCACTTAAAAATTTAATTTCTTCGTCAATCTGCTGCGAGGTTTTGCTTTCCTCGCCAAATAAAGGAACTACGCGTCTTTCTTTTAATTCCAGCGGTCTTCTTTGTGAAATATTGGTATCAGAAACAGGTGCCGCACTCGCCAAATGTTTTTCCTGGGCAAGCCCAAGAACAGGTATTAAAAGAGCAAACCAAATAACAACGGATTCTTTCATAAAATAAAAATAGAGAAACAGGTTTTTCTATTGTCCAAGTTAAACGGAATTATTGGATATCGTATTGTATTATTTACGTTTAGTTCGCTTTGTAGCTGTCTTTCTACGGCCTGTGTCTTTGCCCTTCGACAAAGTTTTTTGTTTGAAGAGATGTGCGTTCTTTTTTTCATGAAATGCCCCCAGGAACGTAGGATCCTCTTTTCTTTTCTGGTTGTCAATTTCACGAAGCATCATCTGGCGTTCATCTACTGGTGTTTTTGCAATTTCCAGATCTTCCGGCAATTCTTCGCGTGGAATTTCCATGCGAATCATTTTTTCAATTTTTGCAATATGATATTCGTCGGCAATTGTCATAAAAGTGATCGCCTGTCCAAGCATGTTTGCCCGTCCGGTCCGCCCGATTCTGTGAACGTAATCTTCGTAAATCAATGGAACATCAAAGTTGATCACATGACTTACTTCGGTGATATCAATTCCCCTGGCAACCACATCAGTTGCCACCATCACACGAACAGATCCTTCCTTAAAAGCATCCATGGCATTGGTCCGGGTATTTTGTCCTTTATTGGCATGGATAACACGAAGTTCATTTTCCTTCACAACACCATTCAGCATATAACTGTGCACCTGACCTGCCACTTCACGACTTCTGGTAAAAATCAATACACGATTAAAAACCTCTTCGTCCTTTAACAATCTTGCAAGCAAATTGATTTTCGTCCGGAAATTAGGTAGTTCATAAAGTACCTGAGTAACTCTCTCCGCCGTTGTAGCCTGCGGCGTCACTTCAATTCTTGTAGGATATTCCAGAAATTCAAAGGAAAGCTTTTCCACTTTATCAGAAAAAGTAGCAGAGAAAAGCATATTCTGGCGTTTCCGGGGAAGGATTTCAAGAAAACGACGGATCTGCGGCATGAAACCCATGTCCATCATTTTATCCGCTTCATCCAAAATCATGACATTGATATACTTCACCACGATTTCTTCCTGTAAATAAAGATCCATGAATCTTCCAGGCGTGGCGACAATAATATCCACCCCTTTCCGGATCGCATCAATCTGCGATTTTGGACCAACTCCTCCGAAAAGGACAACAGTGCGGATATCTGTGTATTTACTAAGTTCGTTAACGGCCTCTGCAATTTGCATAGCCAGCTCCCGTGTCGGTGCCAAAATCAATGCGCGAGGATCCTGGCCTTGTGCATATTTTATACGCATCAACAATGGCAAAGTGTAAGCCGCGGTTTTGCCGGTGCCTGTCTGTGCGATGCCTAATATATCCTGTCCGGCTAATGCTAAAGGTATTGCCTGTTCCTGTATGGGCGTAGGCTCCGTGTAGCCTGCTTCTTCAATTGCATTGAGTAATTGACGGTTAAGCTTAAATTGCTCAAATTTATTTTGCGTAGTTTGCATCGCGCAAAGGTACGAAAACTAAAATCAGGTTCCATATTTTAAGCCTTTATAGCTTCTTCAACCATCGTCGATGAGCCCACATAAATGGGAGAACGCTGGTGAAAATCAGAAGGAACAATATCCAGAATGTCACGAAATCCATCGCTGGCCTTGGCTCCTGATTTCTCGGCAATGAATGCCAAAGGGTAACATTCATAAAGTAAACGCAGCTTTCCTTTCGAATCTTTTGTGGTTGAAGGATATAAGTAAATTCCGCCTTTTAAAAGATTCCTGTGAAAATCCCCAACCAGAGAACCGATGTATCTTGCACTGTAACTTTTTAATTTACAATCTGTTATATATTTCTTTATTGATTCCGGATAGCTGTTATAATTTCCCTCATTGACAGAATAAATCTTTCCGTCAGAAGGAGAAATAATATTTTTATGGGATAAAATAAATTCCCCTAGCGACTGATCATAAGTAAATCCATTCACACCATCTCCTGTTGAATAAACAAGCATCGTTGATGAACCATAAAGAATATAGCCGGCCGCAATCTGTTTTCTTCCGCCTTGTAAAAAATCATTGATATTTGCTGGTGAATTGATCGGAGTAATGCGTCGGTAAATAGAAAAAATTGTACCGATTGAAACATTTACATCAATGTTGGAAGAGCCATCGAGCGGGTCCATGGCCACTACATATTTGCCATGATCATTACCCGTATGAATAATATCCTCATCTTCTTCGGAAAGAATGGCACAAACTTCTCCCCCATTTTTCAAAGCTCTTATGAAACGGATATTGGCGATGATATCCAGTTTTTGTTGATTTTCTCCCTGCACATTTTCCGTTCCATTTGCGCCTGTCACATCAATTAATCCGGCTTTATTGACTTCCCGGTGGATGATCTTTCCTGCCAGGGCGATATCTCTCAATAATTGTGATAGTTCACCGGTCGCATATGGAAATGCACTTTGCGAATGCATAATAAAACGATCCAGCGTAACTCCTACCGGCAACGCCAGTTCCTGAGCAGTTTTTGATTCTGAAACACCCATTTTTATAATTTCAACAAGTTGTGAGATGTGTAAGGCAGTATGATTTGATCAAATTTCAAACTCTTTTTTAACAAATCAACACGATTTCAACTATATTTTTAAAGTAGAAAATAAGCAATATACGTCATTCAGGGTAAGACAATTATATAGTCGTCATGCACTTTTGGGAAGGAAATTTCCAACAATATTAAAAGATGAATTTCATCTAAAATGTTTAGTTTGTAATCTTAACAGGTTCCTAAACTAAATAGATATGTATTCGCTGCTTCTGGCTTTCTTTTCAATTTTTTCACAGTCATTTTCAGGAAGTTTTTCAAAAAACGAAGACGTTCTTGCCTTACCAGATACCAACCGCATTCACGTTCCAATCGGCGGAAATTCCTGGATTCAAAATGGGAAAACAGAAAAGATAAGTGAAACCGGATTGTCGGATTGGACAAATACAGAATCAATTCTTCAGACTTATGTCCGTTTCGCTAAAATCGGAAAAATAAATCTTTCGCTAAAAGCTTCTTGTGAAACAGGAAAAAGTAAAATCAGAATTTTGGTCGCCGGGAAATCGAGGGAAATTGAGCTCTTAGGTATCGAAAAAATTTATGACCTCGGTTCCTGGGAGATTAACCAAACCGGTTATTTAAAACTTTCCGTTCAGGGAATTTCAAAATCGGGAAAAGAATTTGGAAAACTTAATGAATGGATTTTAGGAGGCAATGCTATTGATGAAAAAGCTGCTTTTGTAAAGGATAATGCTGGCAATTTTTTCTATTGGGGAAGACGCGGTCCGTCGGTTCATCTTAATTATCCAATTCCAACCGATGAAAATGTTGAATGGTTTTATAACGAAGTGACCGTTCCTGAAAAACAGGATGTCATCGGTTCCTATTTTATGGCTAATGGTTTTGGTGAAGGATATTTCGGTATGCAGGTTAATTCGGCAAAAGAACGCAGAATTTTGTTTTCAGTATGGAGTCCATTTCAAACAGACGATCCGAAATCAATTCCAAAAGACAAACAGATTGTAATGTTGAAAAAGGGAATTGATGTATATACCGGCGAATTTGGCAACGAAGGTTCGGGAGGACAAAGTTATTTGAAATACAATTGGAAGGCCGGAATTACGTACAAATTTCTGTTGCAGGGAAAACCTTCAGGCGATAGCACTACGACTTATACTGCTTATTTCTTCACTCCCGAAAAAGCAGAATGGAAATTGATAGCCAGTTTCAAAAGACCAAAAACACAGACTTACCTGAAAAAACTACATTCATTTTTAGAAAATTTCATCCCCGAAACCGGAAATCAGACGCGTAAAGTTTATTTTGGAAAGCAATGGATCAGAACTGCTTCCGGAACTTGGACCGAACTTAATCAGGCAAAATTTTCAGCAGACGCGACGGCAAGAAAAGGTTATCGTTTGGATTATGCAGGTGGAAAAGAGAAGAATTATTTCTATTTGAAAAACTGTGGTTTTTTTAATGAATTTACCATGATTGGAGATTCGTTTACTCGTGAATCTAGCGGAGAAGCACCGAAAATTAATTTTGAAAAGCTGCCTTAGATTTTAAGAACACAGAAAGTTTGCGGCTTAATTATGTCACCCTTTCAGGGTTTGGCTCGGTGTGATACCCATATTTTTTTATAATAATGTCATCTTTTCAGGATTGTTCGGCGGAAATATTCCCGGATCATATGATGTCATTTTCTATAATAATGTAACCCTTTCAGGATTATTTCATCGCTCGTAAACCGTCCGGAATCATAAATTCAGAGACATCCCAAGTCCGAAGGACTGATATTATTATAGAAAACATTTACGTCGATTGTGTAAAAACCACGAAGTGGTGGCATATTTTCTCCGTTAACTACGATACTTAACAAAAAACAGCGCTGAAACCGAAAAGTAACAGCGCTGTTTTTATAGCTATTCTTTTTTATCCAAGTCTAACCAAAGCCTCTTTCAAAGTCACAATTTTCGCCTCAGCATCAGCCATTTTTTGTCTTTCTTTTTCAACAACATCAGCATTTGCATTTTGAACAAAACGCTCGTTTGAAAGTTTTTTGGCAACTGAATTCAGGAATCCTTCTGTGTAAGCAAGTTCTTTCATCAGATTTTCACGCTCTGCTTCAACATCAATTTCTCCTTCAAGATTGATAAAAAATTCATCAGAACGAACAAGGAATGACATACCGGGTGCTTGCTCTGATACGAAATTGATTTCCGCAACATTCGCCAGTTTTCTTACCAATGCTTCCAAACCTTTATAAAGTTCAGGTTGATCCGATTTTATAGCTAACGGCAATTCAATTTTCGGACTGATATTTTTTGTATTTCTCAAATTCCGAATGGCTGAGATCAATTCAAACAGAATTTCAAATTCACCTAAAAGATTGGTATCAACCGAGCCAACGATTGGAAAATCAGCCACACAAATGCTTTCTTTTTCCTGACGCTCACGAATATTCTGCCAGATTTCCTCTGTGATAAACGGCATGAACGGATGTGCCAGACGCATTAATTTATCAAAAAATTCAAGCGTTGCTTCAAAAGTAGCGGCATCAATTGGTTGCTCAAAACCAGGTTTAATCATTTCCAGATACTGCGCGCAGAAATCATCCCAGATTAATTTATAAACCGAATTCAGAGAATCTGAAATACGGAATTTGGTAAAATGATCCTGAACTTCTGCCAGTGTCTGGTTCAATTTACTATCAAACCATTTTACCGCCAGGCTAGAACCTTCCGGCGCAGAAAGTGAAGTATCAACGCTCCATCCTTTTACCAGACGGAATGCATTCCAGATCTTGTTACAGAAATTTCTCCCCTGTTCAACCAGTTTTTCATCATATGGCAAATCGTTTCCGGCCGGAGAGCTAAACAGCATTCCGGTACGAATTCCATCCGCACCATATTTTTCAATCAGTTCAATCGGATCAGGAGAATTTCCCAACGACTTCGACATTTTCCGTCCTTGTTTATCACGGACAATTCCAGTGAGATAAACATTTTTGAACGGATAAGTGCCTTTATATTCGTAACCGGCAATGATCATACGCGCCACCCAGAAAAACAAAATTTCAGGAGCCGTTACCAGATCATTTGTTGGATAGTAATAATTTATTTCTTCGTTATCCGGCTTTTTGATTCCGTTAAAAACCGAAATCGGCCATAACCAGGAAGAAAACCAGGTATCCAAAACATCTGCATCCTGTGTTAAATCTTCTTCGGTAAGCGCAAATAGCTGATATTCGTGCTGCGCGATATGGAGCGCCTCATTTTTGGTTTTAGCAACGATAACCGTTCCATCCTGCAAGTAAAAAGCAGGAATCCGGTGTCCCCACCAAAGCTGGCGACTGATATTCCAGTCACGCACATTTTCCATCCAGTGACGGTATGTATTTTTGAATTTTGGCGGAATCAGTTGAATGGTATCATTCATTACATTTTCCAAAGCTGGCTCACTTAACCGGCTCATTTTCAAAAACCATTGTTCAGAAATTCTTGGCTCAATAACCGCATTTGTGCGTTCCGAATGGCCAACATTCGATTTATATTCTTCGCTTTTTACCAGATTTCCTGATTCTTCAAGCAATTTGATAATTTTCTTACGGGCAATAAAACGGTCTTCACCAACCAGAATCTGCGCTTTTTCATTCAGCGTTCCGTCTTCATTCAAAAGATCGATGATCGCCAGATTATGTTTTTTTCCTAGTTCATAGTCATTTGTGTCATGTGCCGGAGTAACTTTTAAAGCACCGGTTCCAAATTCCATTTCAACATATTCGTCAGCAATTACATCAATGGCGCGTTTGATTAATGGAATTATAACCTGCTTTCCAATGAGGAATTGATAACGTTCGTCATTTGGATTTACACAAATCGCCGCATCCGCCATGATCGTTTCCGGACGCGTTGTTGCAATAATAATTCCTTCCCCTTCGGCACCGCCAACCAGATCGTAGCGGATATAAACCAGTTTCTGATTTACTTCTTTTGTAATTACTTCCTCGTCAGAAACGGTCGTACGCGCCTGAGGATCCCAGTTCACCATGCGGTGACCGCGATAAATATCTCCTTTTTTGTACAGGTCAATAAAAACATCGATCACAGAATCGTAAAGATCCGGATCCATGGTGAAAGCAGTACGGTCCCAGTCGCAGGAAGCGCCCAGTTTGCGCAATTGCTGCAAAATAATTCCACCATATTTGTGCGTCCACTCCCAGCAATATTCCAGAAATTCGTCGCGGGAAAGATCACGTTTGTTGATCCCACGTTCTTTCAACATCGCCACCACTTTCGCTTCCGTTGCGATAGACGCATGATCCGTACCAGGTACCCAACATGCTTCCCTGCCTTCCATCCGCGCTTTACGGATCAGAATATCCTGAATCGTGTTATTGAGCATGTGCCCCATATGCAAAACACCCGTCACGTTTGGTGGCGGAATTACAATGGTATAAGGCTCTTTATCAGGATTTGGCTTGGAATTAAAATATTTGTTTTCGATCCAGTAGCTATACCATTTATCTTCTATCTCTTGCGGCGCGTAGGTTTTGGAGATCATTCTTTTTGTAAAATATGGGCGTTATTAACAATTGCAGTCTTAAAAAGAATGGCAAGTTATCACTTGAAACCGATATTTTCACGTGAATGATAGGAGATTAATGATTGTCTTGCCAATTTTTATGCTTCGGCAGGAGCAATCGGCAGCCAGATAATAAACGTACTTCCGTGGCCCGGCCTGCTATGCACATTAACAGTTCCTTCATGCGCTTCCACCATTTTCTTCACGTAACTCAGTCCCAGACCGAAACCTTTGACATCATGAACATTTCCGGTTGGAACGCGATAAAATGTATCAAAAATGCGTTGGATCTGCTCTTTACTCATTCCTAAACCATGATCTGTTATAGCGATTGAAATTCCATTATTTTCATTTTCCGTTCTGACTTTCAGATGCAGTTTTTCAGGAGAGTATTTAATTGCATTATCAATCAGATTGTTCAGCACGTTGGAAATATGCAGTTCGTCGCAGGAAATAATTTCATTGACTGCTTCAAATTCCAGATCAATTTCTCCTTCTTTCTGCTCAATCTGAACACTTTGACTGTTCAGTACTTTTTCTATCAGATCATGAATATTTGCCTCACTTCTTTTCAGTTTCACATGACCTTTATCCAAAAGTGCCATCTGTAAAACCTTCTCCACATGCGTTCCCAGCCGTTTATTTTCTTCCCGGATAATGCCGAGATAACGCGTCATTCTTGGAGAAGTCTCAGTGCCCGCCGACCTTGAATTTTCCTGCGCCATATCCGCAGCCAACGCAATCGTCGAAATTGGCGTTTTAAATTCGTGGGTCATATTATTGATGAAATCATTCTTGATATCCGAAAGTTTTTTCTGATGAAGAATCGTTGAAACGGCCATATAAAAACAAGCCATTATTACGACAATCAGAATTCCTGAGCCGCCAAACATGACGCCCATATTACTCAGAATATATTTTTGCTGATCCGGAAAAAAGACGTAAAGCAGATTATTGCCCTGCAAGGTTTCGTTCGGGAAAAGTGATGCTTTATAAGATCTTTGCTGCCATTCCGAAGTTTTCAGGCTGGCCGTTGAAAATACCAATCCGTTGTTTGTATTTCCCTGAACAGCAAATTCATATGACAACGTAATTCCATTTTCGACCAGTTCCTTTCTCAACAAAGTATCCAGCAAAAACCGGTTTACGCGTTCCTGAATTGGTCTTTTGGTATACATCAGATCCTTCATTACTTCGCGAAGCAAATCTGCTCTGTCAAGATCACGGGATTTTCCATTAATGAGTGGTTTTGTTCCGGCGAGTTGTGGTGATTTTTCAGGACTAAGCTTAGACTTCCTATATAAAATCTGAGAATTAGCTTCACTTTCTCCATTCGCATTTTGACTTTTTCCATCCGTTTTCTGACCCGGAAAAGCTTCCTGAAAAGCACTTCCCAATTTCTTTTCCTCTTCCAGTCTTCTGCGCATAAATTCATCCATACCTTCTGCCCCGAATCGCTGCGCCTGAAAAAATTCTTCGATAATCTGCTGCTGATGATCCAGCGTTACACGGAAATTTGGACTTAATACATCAGAAGGAGCGGCTTCTGTAAAAAACTGATAATGGATTTCGTCACCATTCGGACCGATAAATACCTGGACATTAGGCTGAGGCAAAACCGCAGAAACCGGTTTTTTATTCTGTTTTGAACCCGATTTTTTAACCGGCATTTCTCTCAGCTGCGTGATACGGTTCAGTTTATCTTTCTGTTGTTCCGTTTCAATACGCTGCTGAAGCAAATACATCATTTCCTGTTTTTCAAGTCGATGCACCACTTCCTGTACAGATTCGGCCACTTTTTGGTTGAACTGCTCATTCCGGATCGCAATCGCCTCGCGTATCCAGTACCACTGAAAACCGATGAGGCCGATAAGCGCCAGGCACATTAAACCGATTATAATCTGGATTTTCCGCTTCGTCATTTTTATTTATTTGTCGATGCACCGCTTTCAATGCAACACCAGCACTTTTTTCTGCGACTTTGTTATGTTGAACAAATTTAAGGCATCCGGAGAAGCCGTTTCTTTTTTTAACAAAATTTAACAGCCAGTTTTTCAGGCAAAATTTAAATTTGTAATTATCTCAAAAACAAAACAATAGAATATTATGAGACAAAAATTCCTATTACACGCCGCTTTGTCTTTATTCGTCATAACTGGTCTTTCTTCTTTTGAAAAGACGTTCGCCCAATCCGAAAAAGATGATCAGAAAAAAACTTCCATCCGTATTAAAGTAACGGAAGATAAGGACGGAAAATCAAGAACGATTGAAAAAAATTACGAGCTTCCGCAGATGCCGGGAGATGAAAGGGAAGATTTCGTTGACAAAGCCATTGATTCAATGAAGCTTGATCCTAATGGTAAAAAACAGGTTACCATAACTGTTGACGATGGCAGAGGAAATAAACTCGTTCAGCGTCGTGGGAAAATGCAGAAAAAGTCAGATGGTGACCATGAAGATTTCGCATTTAATTTCCGAAATGATGATTTCAAAGATTTCAACTACAATTTCGATGATCTGCGAAATCAGACGCGAAATCTTGAAAGACAAATCCGTCCGAAGGCAAAAATCATGATGCGCGACATGGAAGATTTCGGAAATCGCATTGGTGATCATGTGGGCAGTTTTTGGAATAATGAATCAGCAAAAGCATCGACTGTCCGTGAATTAAATGTTTACCCAAACAATCCTGATAATGGCGTGATGAATCTTCGTTTTTATGTTCCGCAAAAAGGCGATGTACTTGTAACAATCTCAGATACAAAGGGAAAAGAAGTTGGAAAGAAAGAAATTAAAGATTTCAGCGGCGAATTTGTTGGCCAGATAGATATTAAGAAAAACACAAAAGGAACACTTTTCGTGACCGTTACACAGAATGAAGACGGAGCCGTGAAGCGTGTGGTTCTTCCATGATTTTTTGAATAATTTTACCCCGGTCCTCTTGATTAGTAATAATTAAGAGGATTTTTTATTGGAAAAAAACGAGATAATTGAACTGACATGTATTAAGTAATTGTAAATTTGCACCCAAACCATCTTATTCTCCGAAATTTATTTCATTAAGCAATATGCTGAATCTTATACTATTTGGTCCTCCGGGTGCTGGAAAAGGCACTCAAAGTGAGAAAATTATAGCACAATACAAGCTCATACATCTATCTACCGGAGACTTGCTTCGTTCTGAAATTCAGGGCGGTACCGAACTAGGACTTCGTGCAAAAACCTTAATGGACCAGGGATTACTGGTTCCCGACGAAGTTGTGATCGGGATGATTGACAATAAATTGAAAGAGCACAAAGAGTGCCCAGGATTTATTTTTGACGGCTTTCCACGTACCGTAGCACAGGCAGAAGCGTTGGATGCTTTGCTTGAAAGTTATGGCGAAAGTATTTCTGTTATGGTTGCGCTTGTGGTTGATGACAATGAACTTCTTACACGTTTGCTAAACAGAGGAAAAACTTCCGGCCGTCCTGACGACCAGAACGAAGAGCTGATCAGCAAGCGGATTCACGAATATAACAGCAAGACAAAACCGGTGGCTGACTATTACCAGGCGCAGGGAAAATATATTGCCATTAACGGTATTGGAGAAATCGAAACGATTTTTGAAGGCATTACTGAAGCAATTGAACAGGCATAATAAAATTTAAAAAGGTGTAGACTGCCTAGGCTCAAACCCGGCTTCTGCACCTTTCTTCTGTAAATACATCAACGTAATTACACTTCTCACATAATTTAAGCAAAAAACGGCAGCAGGGTATGGCATCTTCAAACTTTATAGATTACGTAAAAATTAATGTTCGCTCGGGCGCAGGTGGTGCGGGAGCGCTGCATTTTCGTCGTGAAAAGCATGTCGAAAAGGGGGGGCCGGATGGTGGAGACGGAGGCCGCGGCGGACACGTTATTTTAAAAGGTACAACACAAGTCTGGACACTTTTACATTTAAAATATACAAAACACATCCGTGCATTTGACGGAAAAGGCGGTGAAGGCGGAAGAAGAAAAGGGGCTGACGGAAAAGACATTTACCTGGAAGTTCCGCTTGGAACCATCGCAAGGGACGTGGAAACGGGTGAGCAGCTTGTTGAAATTACCGAGGACGGACAGGAAGTTATTTTGATGAAAGGCGGCCGTGGCGGATTAGGAAATGATCATTTTAAATCAGCAACAAACCAGACACCACAACATGCTCAAACGGGAGATCCATCTGTTGAATCATGGATTATTCTTGAACTGAAAGTATTAGCGGATGTTGGCCTGGTTGGTTTTCCGAATGCCGGAAAATCTACATTGCTTTCTGTTGTATCTGCCGCACGCCCTGAAATTGCTGATTATCCGTTCACTACATTGGTTCCAAATTTAGGCGTGGTTGACTACCGCAATTACCGGTCGTTTGTAATGGCCGATATTCCGGGAATTATTGAAGGCGCCTCACAGGGAAAAGGACTTGGTTTACGTTTCCTTCGGCATATTGAAAGGAATTCAATCCTTCTTTTTATGGTCGCAGCCGATAGTGAAGATATTGAAGCAGAATACAATACATTGGTTAATGAACTTCAATTATACAATCCGTCTCTTCTGGATAAAGAACGTTTACTAGCCGTTTCAAAAGTTGATATGCTATTGGAAGAAGAGCGCGAAGCACTTGCTGCAAAATTGCCAAAAGGGATTTCAACTACTTTTATTTCTTCATTGACAGGAGAAGGGATTGATCAATTAAAAGATCAAATCTGGGGATTATTGAATGATTCTGCAGCCGTTAAATAAAATTCTGAATTATTTTATTTCTAGAGGCAACCATTTGTACCCATTTTTGTGTCCAATAGGTTAATTCCAATTGAATTCTTTTTTTTCATGAAACACTTTTTACAGTTTTTTTCTTGTCTGGGGATTATTGTTTGTTTAACTTCTTTCAAAGCAGAAGCACAAATCTCGATCGAGTATCCTTCTAGCAGGGCTATATTTCAACGTGACAAATTTAACTCTGCAACGATTTATATTGCAGGAAGTTATACACAAATTATCGACCGCGTTGAAGCCAGACTGGTTGCCATCAATGGTGGTTCTTCAACAAATTGGACACCGATACAATCGAACCTTCAGGGTGGGGTGTTTTCCGGAAGTATTAATGCAACGGGAGGCTGGTACCAGCTGGAAATCCGTGGTTGGAACGGGAATCAGGTTGTTACTGCTCCCCCACTTGACAGGGTTGGCGTGGGAGAGGTTTTTATGATTAGCGGTCAGTCAAATGCCGGACAGATAAATCCTGAAGATTCAAAAGGAGCAACAGGCTCCGGGGCCAGCGACGACCGGGTGAACTGTGTTAATTTAAATAATGCCAATAATCCAAATACGGATTTATCATATCCACAGTTTTCTCACTTAAACTCGGATACCTACATTGCCCCAAGAGGCAATTTTGCATGGTCATGGGGAAAACTGGGCGATTTGCTTGCAAGTCGTCTTGGCGTACCGATTTTGTTTTACAATAGTGCCTGGACCGGTTCTGCCGTGAAAAACTGGCGCGAAAGTATAAATGGTACTGCCTATAATATTTATAATGGTGCACCTTATCCAATTAGTGGAGTTCCTTATGGAAACCTTCGTTCTGTCATGCAGACTTATGTTCCGATTACGGGTATCCGTGCCATTTTATGGTTGCAGGGAGAAGCAGAAGCTTTTGCAGGTACATCCGCAAGTTCTTATGCAGCTGATTTGAAAACGGTAATCGAAACGAGCCGGAATGAATCAGGGAAAAACCTGGCATGGATGGTCAGCCAGACATCTTACAGTAATACAACCGGCGTTTATTCCAATGCTGTAAATGGTCAAAAACAAGTTATATCCACTGTCCCGAATGTTTTCCCGGGCCCAAATACAGATGTAATACAAATTCCAAGAGATGGAGGACCTGACGGAGTCCATTTTACAGGAAGCGGCCTCGATCAACTCGCAAATGCCTGGAATACCCAGCTTAATGATGCTTTTTTTGCAAGTTCAACGCCATTTACAGGCGTTAGCCCTTTAATGATTTCTGCATCCTGTGTTGGCAATGGCAATATGAATCTCGCTGTAAATACTAGTGGGTATTCGTCCCTTCGTTGGAGCAATGGACAGTCTGCCGGAAATATCCAGGTTGGAAACGGTACTTACAGAGCACAGGCGCGTGACGCAAACAGTAACATTATTTTTTCACCGGAAGTAAGACTTAACGGAACAATTCAACCTGCCCAGCCAATCGTTACATTGGAAGGAAGTAATCCTGTTTGTAAAGGAAATACGGCAGTGCTTATTGCCAATACTTCTTCCAATATTCAATGGAACACCGGACAAACCGCTGACCGGATCAATATTACAACAGCCGGTGAATATTCTGTTACAACAAGAAATGCCTATGGTTGCCAGGCCACTTCTGCGAAAGTAGCGGTTAACGTTTTAACTTCGCCTCTTCCCGACAAGCCAAGTATTTCCGCCTCCAGTGCACTTACGTTTTGTGACGGAGGTTCAGTCAATCTTAAATCAAGCTCTACGGTTAAAAGTATATGGTCAAATGGATCGAATGATGCAACGATTTCAGTAAGGTCTTCGGGAGAATACAGGGTAAAAGCTCAGGATAGTTTCGGCTGCATGTCGCCCGATTCTGATCCTGTTACGGTGAAAGTAAATGCTTTGCCAGCCAAGCCTGTTATTTCATTAAATCGGTCTCCGCTGCTTTGCGAAGGGGAAAATATAACGATGACATCCAGCTATGACAACGGAAATACCTGGAATACAAATTCGACATCAAAATCTATAACCGTCAACGTTTCCGGAACTTTCAGCCTGAAACAAAAGGATTCCAACGGTTGTGAATCTACTTCTGACGTTGTTACAACGAAAGTAAATCCACTGCCGGCAACTCCGACAATTGCTTCATTACGTCCCACAACTTTTTGTGACCGTGATTACACCACGCTTCGGGGCAGCGAATCTTTTGCATACCAGTGGAGCAACGGTGCAACAAACCGCGAGGTGGAAATTCGGAATTCAGGAAGTTATACGCTTTCTGCAAAGGATGACAACGGATGTTTGTCACCTCCAAGCCCTGCGATCAGAGTGGTTGTAAATCCACTTCCGCCAAAACCTGCTATTACAGCAAGCGGGCCAACAACATTCTGTGCAGATGCAAGTATAAGCCTTAGCGCCAATGACGCAGCAAAATATGTATGGAGTACAGGAGCGACTTCAAAGGTAATAACAACCAATACGTCCGGGGATTATTCTGTTAAAACGATTAATGAATTCAGTTGTTATTCTGATCCATCCGATGCTGTAAGAGTTCAGGTTTTGGCTTTACCGCCAGCTCCGTTGATTCAGGCATTGGGTCCGACTTCATTTTGTGACGGTGATGCGGTAACACTCAGAGCTTCAAACGGGACCTCGTTTTTCTGGAATAACGGAACGACAAACAGTTCTTTGACCGTTAGCAAATCCGGAAGTTATTCTGCCCGGGTAAAAGACAGCCAAGGCTGTTTTTCACCTTATTCTTCGTCCGTATTGGTGGATGTAAAACCTTTACCTTCCAAACCTGAAATCCGGCAAATTGGAACTTACACCTTGCTGGCAGAAAATAATATTAATGACGGAAATCACGTATGGCAGTTTAACGGCACCAATCTTCCGGAAAACGGCGCAACTTTGAAAGCTATTGAAACGGGACAGTATGTTGTAAATAACACCGTCATTTACAGTCCTGTATTGACATGTTTCTCTGCCTTTTCTGATCCTTTCCTGTTTACCATGGATCCTTCCGGAGAAGAAGTCAGTGTATATCCTAATCCAAGTGATAACGGATCATTTACGATTGAAACCATTGCCAATCTTAAAAATGCAACCGTTCAGATATATGATCTCAATGGCAGGCTTTTACGGACTTATCCGGCCCAAAACTTCGATGAGCGAAGATTTATAAATCTGTCACCGATGGCAAACGGGACTTATATATTGTCAATACAGTCGGATGACTATAAAAAAGCGAAAAAAATAATGATTAATCGGTAAGAACTGATCAGTTACAAAAGAGAACAGAAAGGCAGCTTTCTGTTCTCTTTTTTTATTTATTTTGATGTAATTTAGCGATCTGAAATACGTTTTTGATGGGATGTACCATTCGGTCCATACGTTTTTATGAGTGGAGAAATTTTGATATCTTGATAGTTAATATTCAAAATCCTTCGTTTTTTATTACAATATCGAATAAATGGCCCCGACGATAAAAGAAGTACTTCAAAACCCAAACTAATATTTTAAATTTGCCAGAATTTCAGCCTAAGGCTCACACTATTTACAAATTTGTACACAGGAATAATTCTTAAACATATACTAATGCTTGATAAATTTTTTACCTCTTATTTTCTTCGGGCCTGGCTGTTTCTTACTTTAATTCCGTTAGGGTTAAGTGCCCAAATTAAAATTACTTCACCAGTAGAAAGAGCCGTTTATCAGCGTGAAATAAACGGGCAGGCTACTGTTTCGGTAACAGGAAATTATACAGCTCCGGTTGATAAAATTGAAATACACGCTGTGCCTGTTTTGGCCGGACAAGGTGTTGAAACAGCCTGGGCAGTTTTACAGAATAATCCTACCGGAGGAGTTTTCAGTGGGATGATCCGCCTTTTGGGAGGATGGTACACGTTAGAAGTAAGAGGTTCTAAAGGCGGCAAACTGGTTGGCGTTTCATCCGTAGTTTCCCGAATGGGCGTTGGTGAAGTTTTTATTATTTCAGGCCAGTCAAATGCGCAGGGAATCGATTACACCAGTCCGCCTGCAACGGACGACAGGGTAAATTATATTGATCAGGACAACTCGGTAAATGCACTTACCAATCCACCTTATCCGATTTTCAAGAAAGTTGATTCCAATATCGTCACCATGGGTCCAAGAGGAAAAGGAGCCTGGTGCTGGGGTATTCTTGGTGATTTACTTACCAAAAAACTTAATGTTCCTGTTTTGTTTATCAACACGGCCTGGGAGGGAACAGCAATTAGAAACTGGCAGGAAAGCAGCCAGGGCTTGAAAACACAAAATTCTTTTGGGTTTATTTACCCTGAGCAAATGCCATACGGCAACCTCAGAATTTCCATGCAAAATTATGGTAAAGAATTTGGTGTACGTGCCATTCTATGGATGCAGGGAGAAACAGATACTTATCCGCTGGCAACAACCTACGATGATTACAGAACGCGTTTACAGGCATTAATAGACAAACTTGGTGCGGATATTGGCGGCAATATAACCTGGGTTATTGCACGTACTTCAAGAATATCAAATGATCAGGGAGCATCAATTACCAGTCCGGCGGTGATAGGTGCACAAAATGCTGTGATTAACCGTATTTTCAGCTCTGCATATCCTGGCCCGGAAACAGATCCATTATTTCCTCAAAGAGCTGATGGAACTCACTTTGCAGGAACCAACGGTGTTACAATTCTGGGAAATGCATGGAATGACGTACTTTCACTTAATTTCTTTGCTACTGTAAGTCCGCTTGCGCTTGCACCCGTTCCAGTTTTGACAAGCGCTTGTGCGCCAAATAACACTTCACTTATATTGAGTTTGCCGGAAGGGTATTCTTCTTATTCCTGGTTACCGGGAGGCTCGACCGGACGAACTTTGACAGTAACAAGTCCTGGGGAATACAGCGCGTTGGTTAAAGATGCGTCAGGAAATATAGTTCATAGCCAAAAACTGGTTATTGAATCATCCATTAAACCTATAACACCGACCATTGTACAATCGGGGTCGCAACAAGCTTGTGCGGATTCAGCATTTACTTTTTCAGTCAATGGAAATGATGCTTACAGCTGGTATAAGCAAGGAAATAGTACCGTACTTTCAACAGGTTCGACGTATGCGGTATCTGAGGCTGGAACTTTTATCGTGAATAGCCAAAACGTTTTTGGCTGTAAATCTGACAATTCAGCGGCGGCATCATTGATTATTCGCCCGGCAATTCCGAAGCCAACCATTACAAAATCAGGGCCTTTCACAATTATGGCTTCTGTTTCGCAAGCTGGCCTTAATGAGCAATATGATTGGAAAAGAGGTGAGAAAATTTTACTGAGCCATTCCAATATCATTAAAACTGATACCTCTGGTAAATATGCAGCACGGGCAAAAGTCACATACACATTGGGCAGTAATTCATTGACTTGCTACTCTGCATTTTCTGACTCTGAAGAAATTGTAACCAATGATAAAAATGATGTCGTTATTTTCCCGAATCCGGGATTGGTTGATGAACTTTATATTGAATCACGCGACAATATGAAAAATGCGGAAATCACTGTTTATGACATTTCAGGCAGGATTGTGATTTCGCAAAAACAGGATTTAACAAGCCGTGTAAGAATTCAGGTTAAAAATCTTTCCACCGGTAAATATGTCATTCGTGTAAAAAACGAAGATGTTGATCTGACTAAGCAAATTATGATTAAATAAATATTTTTTCTTAAATATTTACTAAATAAGCTCCGGGTGATCGGAGCTTATTTAGTATGATACTAATTTGGTAAAAGAAAAAGTAAAGAATTTGATTGATAAATTTGCAAAGGCTAATTTTGACAGTAATAAAGGTTTCCCAATTTGCAATCTTTCAGATTGCTGATAGCAGAACACAATTGAAATTAAAAATCAATGAATAATAACTATCTTCCTTCGGACTATTTACCCATTATTGTTCAGTTTCTTCTGGCAGCCGGTTTCATTGGCGGTACGATGATTGTGACACACTTAATTGGTCCAAGTCGTAAAAGCAAATTGAAAGATGATCCTTTCGAATGCGGAATTGAATCGGTTGGTGATGCACGGACTCCTATTTCGGTAAAGTACTTTTTAGTGGCTATTCTTTTTGTGCTTTTTGACGTGGAAGTAATTTTTATGTATCCTTGGGCTGTCAATTTTAAACAATTGGGAATGTTTGGGTTCGTAGAAATGTTGTTATTCATGGTATTACTTCTTTCCGGATTTTATTACATTATCCGTAAAGGTGTTTTGAATTGGGAAGATTAGATTATAAATTATTGTAATCAGAAGGTTATGAAAGAAGTAACAATAGCGGAAGCACCGCAAGGACATAGCGGATCAGGATTTTTTGCAACTTCATTTGATGAAGCCATTGGTCTTGCCCGGAGTTATTCATTATGGCCATTACCATTTGCAACATCTTGCTGTGGTATTGAATTCATGGCTACCATGGGTGCTCATTACGATATATCACGTTTCGGATCGGAACGTCCAAGTTTTTCTCCACGCCAGGCCGATTTGCTTATGGTAATGGGAACCATTGCTAAAAAAATGGCTCCTGTTGTTAAGCAGGTTTATCTTCAGATGGCAGAACCACGTTGGGTTTTAGCCGTGGGCGCCTGTGCATCCAGCGGTGGAATTTTTGATACCTACAGCGTTTTGCAGGGAATTGACCGTATTATTCCGGTTGATATCTATGTTCCTGGCTGCCCTCCACGTCCTGAACAAATCATTGACGGATTGATGGGCATTCAGAAACTGGCCCAAAACGAAAAACTTCGTCGCAGAAATACCGACGAATACCAGGAATTATTAGCATCCTATAATATTCAATAATTACCTATGCTAAGCAATCAGGAAGTAGCCGAAGAGCTATTGGGGAAATTTGGTGATCAGGTTTTTGACTTTGAAGAGCCTTATGGACTACTGACGCTCTCTACAACCCGGGAAGAAATTATCCCTGTTCTTGAATTTTTGAATAAGCATAAAAACTTTCAGATTAACTTTCTTACAGATATTACAGGTGTTCACTATCCTGACAATACTGACCGTGAGTTTGCTGTGGTTTATCACGCGCATAGCTTTATTCATAATTTCAGAATCCGTATCAAAGTATTTATCGCAGAAGCTGATATTCATATTCCAACCGCGACGGTTCTTTATGCCAGCGCAAACTGGATGGAGCGTGAAACGTATGACTTCTTCGGAATTCTTTTTGACGGACATCCAAATCTGGTACGTATTCTGAACATTGAGGAAATGGATTATTTCCCGATGCGTAAACAATACGCGCTTGAAGATGCTACACGTGAAGATAAAATTGATGCGCTTTTTGGTCGATGACCCTATCAGGAAAAGAGTAAGCTATGGCAGATATCGAATTATTACCGCATAATGTTCCTTCTCAATCAGAATTGCCTGAATTGATCGAGGAACTTACAACCCTAAACCTTGGTCCTACCCACCCGGCAACCCACGGAATTTTTCAGAATATCCTGCAAATGGATGGTGAAAAGATCGTTTCCGGAGAGCAGACCATTGGTTATATTCACAGAGCTTTCGAAAAAATTGCTGAAAGACGCCCGTACTATCAGCTGACAACACTTACTGACCGCATGAATTATTGCTCGTCGCCAATCAATAATTTTGGATGGCATATGACGATGGAAAAATTTCTGCAAATCCAGGTTCCAAAACGTGCGCAATACATTCGCGTGATCATGATGGAACTTGCCCGTATTTCGGACCATTTGATCTGTAACAGTATCCTGGGTGTGGATTCGGGTGCTTTCTCCGGATTCCTTTACGTAATGCAAAAACGTGAGGATATTTACGAAATCTACGAAGAAGTTTGTGGGGCACGTTTAACAACAAACATGGGACGTATCGGTGGTATGGAGCGTGATTTGTCAAGCACAGCCATTCGTAAAATCCGTGAATTTATTAAAAGCTTTCCTCCTGTTTTGAGCGAGTTTGACAAATTGATGAGCCGTAACCGTATTTTTATGGACCGGGTTATTAATGTTGGACCAATCTCTCTGGAACGCGCACTATCCTATGGCTTTACCGGGCCAAACTTACGTGCAGCCGGTTTGGACTACGATGTTCGTGTAATGGAGCCATATTCCTCTTACGAAGATTTCGATTTCAGCATTCCGGTAGGACAAAGCGGCGATACTTTTGATCGCTACAATGTACGGATGGAAGAAATGTGGCAGAGTCTGAAAATTATTGAACAGGCTTTGGAAAACCTTCCGGAAGGACCTTATTTCGCTGATACCCCTGAGTATTATTTACCCCCTAAAAAGGAAGTTTACAGCAATATGGAGGCACTTATTTACCATTTCAAAATTGTAATGGGAGAAATAGATGCGCCAATCGGAGAAGTTTATCACGCTGTGGAAGGCGGAAACGGAGAACTTGGATTTTATCTGATCAGCGATGGAGGCAGAGCCCCGTATCGTCTGCATTTCCGTCGCCCGAGTTTTATATATTATCAGGCCTATCCTGAAATGTGCAAAGGAAGCACGCTTTCAGATGCTATTCTAACCATGAGTAGCCTGAATGTTATTGCAGGAGAGTTGGACGCATAAAATCAGATTGATTATTTGATTTTCAAAAGATCGCATTAGAAATGACTGAAACACCAAATCCCGTTGCGTTTACCCCGGAACGACTTGCGAAAGTAAAAGAAGTTATTGCACGTTATCCTGAAGGCCGCCAAAAATCGGCCTTGCTTCCTGTTTTACATATTGCCCAGGAACAATGGGGATGGGTAAGCAGTGAGGTAATGGATCATGTGGCCGAAATATTGAGTATCGAGCCGGTTGAAGTTTATGAGGTAGCTACATTTTATACAATGTATCACCTTGATCCGGTTGGAAAACATGTGATTGAATATTGCCGTACAGGCCCTTGCTGCCTGATGGGTGGGGAAGAAATATATGATTATCTAAAACAAAAACTGGGCATTCAGGCTGGCCAGACTACTGCTGATGGTCTTTTCACAATCAAAGAAGTAGAATGTCTTGCAGCTTGCGGCTGGGGACCGGTTTTCCAGATTCGTGAGAAATTCTACATGAACCTGACCCGCGAACGTGTTGACGAGATCATTGAAGAATTGAGTAAATAAGCCTTTTTATAAGCTGAAAATATTACCCTGAAAATGGCTAGAAAAATATTGACAGAGCATATCAATGTTCCAGGTATTGAAACCTTTGAGGTATATCGCAAACAAGGCGGTTATGCTGCTGTTGAAAAAGCGATAAAAACCATGTCCTCGGAAGAGGTTGTGGAAGAAGCGAAGAAATCCGGGATACGTGGACGTGGTGGTGCTGGATTTCCAATGGGAATGAAATGGGGCTTTTTGGCAAAACCGGAAGGTATTCCCCGTTATTTAGTTTGTAATGCAGATGAATCAGAGCCTGGTACTTTTAAAGATCACCACCTGATGAAATCAATTCCTCACTTACTTATTGAAGGAATGATCGTTTCCAGCTACGCTTTGGGAGCGAACAAGTCTTTTATATACGTACGTGGTGAACTTATGTATGTAATCAGAATCCTTGAAAAAGCTATTGAAGAAGCGAAAGCAAATGGTTTTTTGGGTAAAAATATATTAGGAAGCGGTTATGATCTTGAACTTGTAGTACAGCCAGGTGGCGGTGCTTACATTTGTGGTGAAGAAACTGCTCTGCTTGAATCTTTGGAAGGTAAAAGAGGAAACCCTCGTAATAAGCCACCATTTCCTGCGGTGAAAGGGTTATACCAAAGCCCAACCGTAGTTAATAATGTTGAATCCATTGCCAATATGCCTTGGGTTATTAACAATGGTGGTGATGCTTATGCGGCAATCGGAATTGGAAGAAGTACAGGAACGAAACTTATTTCAGCTTCCGGACATATTCAGAAACCAGGCGTTTATGAAATTGAGTTAGGTCTTAGCGTTGACGAATTCCTTAACTCAGATGAATATTGTGGTGGTATCCGTAAAGGACATTACCTGAAAGCATTGGTTGCGGGAGGTTCTTCAGTACCTATTTTACCTGCACATTTGATTACAAAAACAGCAGCTGGTGAAGATCGCTTGATGAGTTATGAATCTTTATCGGATGGTGGTTTTGCAACCGGAACAATGTTAGGATCAGGCGGTTTTATTGTTTTTGATGAAACAGCTTGTATTGTTCGTAATACCTGGAACTTCTCTCGTTTTTATCACCACGAATCATGCGGACAGTGCAGTCCTTGTCGTGAAGGTACTGGCTGGATGGAGAAAGTTCTTCACCGTATTGAACATGGTCACGGAAGCATGCATGATATAGATCTGCTTGTTGATGTTGCCAAAAAAATTGAAGGAAATACAATTTGTCCGTTAGGTGATGCAGCTGCCTGGCCAATTGCCAGCGCAATCCGTCATTTCCGTGAGGAATTTGAATGGCATATTAACAGCCCGAAAGAAGCGACCCAACCAGGCGCTGTATTTATGGGTGCTGTATTAGCCTGATTTCAAGAGGTTAAATACCAAATATCCTGTTTTATTATTCTTTAAAACGGGATTGGATATATAGATTTAAGTAACTAAGACGATTATTGAAGTCTTGATATGGAAGAAGTAAAACCTCAGTTAATAAAAATAACTTTCGACGGCATTGAAGTCGAAGTGGAACCGGGAACTACCATCATGCAGGCGGCACGTAAAATTGCCGAAGCAGATGAGAGCCAGGGACATTTGGTACCACCTGCCATGTGTTATTACAAACCACTTCCTACATCGGGAGGTAAATGCCGTGCTTGTTTAGTTCGTGTTGCAGCTGGTTCTGCAAAAGATCCGCGTCCGATGCCTAAGCTTGTTCCGTCATGTATTACACAGGTTCAGGAAGGTATGATCGTTGAAAATACAACGAATCCGGCTGTTCTTGATACACGTAAAAGCATTGTTGAATTCCTTTTGATTAACCATCCGCTTGACTGTCCGGTTTGTGACCAGGCTGGCGAATGTCATCTTCAGGATTTCTCTTTTGAGCATGGATCTGTAAAAACACGCTACGAAGAAGACCGCAGAACTTTTGACAAAATAGATATTGGTCCTTTTGTGCAGCTTCACATGACGCGTTGCATTTTGTGCTATCGTTGTGTTTACACCGCTGATCAGATTACCAACAAACGTGTTCACGGGGTTATGAATCGTGGGGATGCTTCGGAAATCAGTACTTATATTGAAAAAGCAATTGATAATGATTTCTCCGGAAATGTTATCGATGTTTGCCCGGTAGGTGCTTTGACTGATAAAACGTACCGTTTCAAAAGTCGTGTTTGGTTCTCAAAACCGGAAGATGCACATTGCGATTGCGACAAATGCAGTGGAAAAGTTACACTTTGGTACCGTGGTGACGAAGTGATCCGCGTGACAGCCCGCAAAAATATGTGGGGTGAAGTTAACGAGTTCATTTGCAACAAATGCCGTTTTGAACGTAAGAAAACCAGCGACTGGGTTATTGAAGGACCAACGAAAGTGAAACGCAGTTCTGTTATTTCTGCTAATAAGTATCGTAAAGATCTTATCGCAAAACCTGATTTCTCTCTTAAACTTGCTGCAACGCAGTTTAAACCAATTGACGACGAACGCGAATACACCACAGATATCGAAACTGTTCGCCATCAAAGCATAGAGAATAACGATAAGGCAAATCATCGTTCGCTATTAACAGGTAACAGAAATTAATTTCTGACATTACTATTTAACTGTAAAGTAAAAAAATGGAATTAACTGAGTTTATTATCAAGACTTTAACAATCCTGGTTGTTTTTGTTTTAACACTACTTATCGCTATGTACTCGACCTGGGGAGAGCGTAAAGTGGCTGGTTTTATCCAGGACCGGATGGGACCAAACAGAGCGGGGCCGGGTGGATTATTACAACCTTTGGCTGATGCCGGAAAAATGTTCTTCAAAGAAGATTTTATTCCTGCACTTGCTAACAAATGGTTATTTATTTCCGGACCAAGTTTAGCGATGTTAACCGCTTTACTTGCCAGTGCGGTAATCCCTTTTGGCAGTACTTTCCGTTACGGCGGCGTTGAAGTTGTTCTTCAGGGTGTTGAATCGAACATTGGTATTCTTTACGTTTTTGGCGTTGTCGCCTTGGGCGTTTATGGAATTATGATTGGTGGCTGGGCATCAAACAACAAGTTTTCACTACTTGGTGCAATTCGTGCAGCTTCTCAAAATATTAGTTATGAGGTAGCAATGGGGCTTTCCCTGATCGCTATTTTGATGATGAGCAGTTCTTTATCTCTTGGTGATATTGTTGCTCAGCAACATGGTGGAAACTGGAATATTTTTTACCAGCCGTTGGGTTTCATCATTTTCTTAACCTGTTCTTTCGCTGAATGTAACCGCGTTCCTTTCGATTTGCCAGAATGCGAAACGGAGCTTGTAGGTGGATACCATACGGAATATGGAAGTATGAAACTTGGATTTTACCTGTTCGCAGAGTATATCAACATGTTCGTATCTTCGGCTATTATTTCTGTACTTTATTTTGGCGGATACAATTATCCTGGAATGGATTGGGTATACAACCAATTGACAGCAGCATTAGGTACAACAACAGGCCACAATATTGCTACCTTGATCGGTACAGGCGTATTCTTTGGAAAAGCTTTATTCTTTATCTTTTTCTACATGTGGGTTAGATGGACACTTCCACGTTTCCGTTATGACCAATTGATGAACTTAGGTTGGAAAAAACTGATTCCATTGGCTATCTTTAACATTATTATCACCGGAGCAAGTGTGCTTTTCTTGAAGCCATACATTACTGCTCTGTTGAACTAAGTAACAAAAATCCCTATTGCCATGCAATTGACAAATCGCTCTAAGCAAGTAAGCAATAAAGAAATGACGCTGATGGAACGCGCCTACCTACCCGCTATTGCGACTGGTCTTGCGATTACCTTAAAGCACTTTTTCGCTAAGAAAGTAACGATTCAATATCCTGAGGTAAAACGGTATTTAGGACCTGTTTTCCGTGGAAGACATATACTTAAAAGAGACGAAGACGGACGTGAACGTTGTACTGCCTGCGGATTATGCGCAGTTGCATGTCCGGCAGAAGCAATTTCCATGGTCGCGGCTGAACGTGAAAAAGGCGAAGAAACACTTTACAGAGAAGAAAAATACGCTGCGGTTTATGAAGTAAATATGCTGCGTTGTATTTTCTGCGGTCTGTGTGAAGAAGCTTGTCCGAAACAAGCGGTATATTTGCGTCATGATGAGTTTATTCCTGTTTTTAATGATCGTAATCAGGTGATCTGGGGAAAAGATTTATTGGTAGAAGATATGAACAATCGTTATACCCGTGAAGCTTGGACAAAAGAAGAAGCTCATATTCTGGACAGAAAAAGAGCAAATGGTGAAGTTACCAACGTTGTTCCAAGAGCTATTCCCTGATTTTCGAAAATACTGAATCAGCAATTCAAAAATATTATGAATCCGACGCTATCATTTTTTTATTTTTTGTCTTTTTTAACTGTGCTTAGTGCTTTGATGGTCATCCTGTCAAAAAACCCTATCCACAGTGTGCTTTATCTTATCCTGACTTTTTTTACGCTTTCAGGACATTATATTTTATTGAATGCCCAATTCCTTGCCGCAGTAAATATTATCGTTTATGCGGGAGCAATCATGGTATTGTTCCTTTTTGTGATCATGTTCCTTAACGTTAAGGATATTCACGAGGAAGCAAAAAACAGTCTGACAAAAATTGCAGCAGCGATTGTTGGAGGAACCGTTTTCGTAATTCTTTTCGGCGCTTATCGTAAAACAATCATCGCCCCGGCAGATCCAAATACATTCGATTCTCAGGTTGGTATGATTGAAAGTCTTGGAAAGCTTCTTTTCCGCGAATATTTACTTCCTTTTGAATTAGCTTCTATCTTGCTTTTAGTGGCAATGGTTGGTGCAGTGATGTTGGGTAAGAGAGAAATTGGAGAAAGACACTTCTAGTTGATTTCAAGATATATTCATTATTTTATAGAAAGCGAATCGTTACTGATTCGCTTTTTTTTGTTTTAGGGGTTTATATTATTGGATAAAATTAATTATAAACCAGAACCGCTCGTTAGAGCATCCTGTTTATAGAAGAAAGTTTTCAATGTCTGGGTTTGAACTCTGTAAGAGTTTCCTATTTTATAGTTTGAACGAGGAGGCTCCTATGGAGCCAAGAACGAGCATCTAAATGATTTGATATAAACAGGATGCTCCAAAGGAGCAAAACAACAAAAGGAGCAATCTCTTTCGAAATCGCTCCTTTTATAAATTATATTAACTGGTGCTATCTCCTACTCCACCTCAGCATAAGCCTCAACCGGAATACAAGAACAAATCAGATTTCTATCTCCAAAAGCGCTGTCTACACGACTAACACTTGGCCAAAATTTATTGAAACGTAAATGAGGCAATGGGAAAGCAGCTTTCTCGCGACCGTAAGCATGTTCCCAAACATCTGCAAGTACAACGCGTGATGTGTGCGGCGCATTTTTAAGAACGTTATCTGTTTTATCCGCAATACCTTCTTCCACTTCACGCACTTCATTTCTGATCGCAATCATTGTATCACAAAAACGATCCAATTCCGCTTTCGATTCAGATTCCGTTGGCTCAATCATTAAAGTACCAGCAACCGGGAAAGATAATGTCGGTGCATGGAAACCGTAATCCATTAAGCGTTTTGCCAAATCCTCCGCCTCAACACCGGCCGCTTTAAACGGACGACAATCCAGGATCATCTCATGTGCACAACGTCCGTTTGTTCCTGTATAAAGAACTTCGTAATGTCCTGCAAGACGTTCCTTGATATAATTAGCGTTCAAAATCGCGTACTTGGTAGCATTTGTAAGTCCTTCTCCACCCATCATTGCGATATATGCATATGAAATAGTAAGAATACTTGCACTACCATAAGGTGCAGCAGAAACTGCTCCTGCCTGTCCAGCTGTTAAATGCTCAGATTGTTTACCCAAATTCACGTGACCTGGAAGGAATGGAATAAGATGCTCTCCAACGCCGATCGGTCCAACACCTGGTCCACCACCTCCGTGAGGAATACAGAATGTTTTATGCAGGTTCAAGTGGCAAACGTCAGCTCCAATTGAAGCGGGACTTGTCAAACCAACTTGTGCATTCATATTTGCACCATCCATATAAACCTGTCCGCCAAATGAATGGATCATTGAACAGATTTCAATAATACTTTCTTCGTAAACACCGTGTGTTGAAGGATATGTTACCAACAGACAAGACAACTCGTCCTTATATTGTTCAGCTCTCGCTTTCAAATCAGCAACATCAATATTTCCGCGTTCGTCACATTTTGTAACAACCACTTTCATACCCGCCATTACAGCCGATGCAGGGTTTGTTCCATGTGCAGAAGAAGGAATCAAGGCAACATTACGGTGATGATCGCCTCTGCTTTCATGGTAACCACGAATAGCCATTAATCCGGCATATTCACCCTGTGCTCCCGAATTTGGCTGCATGGACATTGCAGCGAAACCAGTGATTTCGCATAGCCAAGCGCTTAATTCCGCTACTAATTGGCCATAACCCAAAGCCTGATTAGCAGGAACAAATGGATGCAAAGAACCAAATTCCGGCCAGGTCAATGGAATCATTTCAGCCGTTGCATTTAATTTCATGGTACAGCTTCCCAAAGAAATCATTGAATGAACTAAAGAAAGATCTTTGTTTTCAAGTGATTTCAAATAACGAAGCATTTCATGTTCTGTATGATAAGAACTGAAAACCGGATGTGTCAGGTAAGAAGTAGTACGAACAAGATTTTCAGGAATATTGAAATCCGTTTCTTCATCAATTACCATTTCTCCCTGGAATCCAGAAACTTCTGCAAACAGGTTTAAAAGCGCTATAACATCATCAAAAGTTTTGGCCTCATCAAAGGAAACACTAACACTTTCATCTTTATTATAACGCAAGTTAATTCCCCATTTCAAAGCGTTTTCTCTTAGCTTGCTTGAAAGTGGTGTTTTAATCGTAACAGTATCAAAATAATTTGTTGTTGCTACGTCGTAATGGAATTTCTTGATTGTATCAACAAACAATCTTGTCAGCCCATGAACTCTGGAAGCAATATTTTTAATTCCTTCCGGACCGTGATAAACGCTATATGCTCCCGCAATTACTGCCAACAAAACCTGTGCAGTACAAATATTAGAAGTAGCTTTTTCACGACGGATATGCTGTTCACGCGTTTGAAGTGCCATTCTCAAAGCACGATTTCCTTCTGCATCAACAGATACACCAATGATACGACCCGGAATCTGACGTTTGAAAGCATCTTTTGTAGCAAAAAATGCCGCGTGAGGACCACCATAACCCATTGGAACACCAAAACGCTGCGAAGAACCAACAACAACGTCAGCACCCATTTCACCTGGCGATTTCAATAATGTCAGTGCTAACAAATCAGCTGCAACGGCAACGGTTATGTTAACATCATGCGCAGCCGCTATAAAATCAGTATAGTCAATAACTTCTCCATTGGTAGCAGGATATTGTACCAAAACACCATATAGATTTTCATCTGTCAAATCTACGGTTGCGTGGTTTCCAACAACAACTTTAATTCCAATCGGATTAGCTCTTGTGTAAATTAAATCAATCGTTTGTGGGTGGCAAAGTTCAGAAACGAAGAAGGTATCTGCTTTTTTCTTTGCGCCAGGACGTAAGCTGTGAAGCATTGTCATTGCTTCTGCCGCTGCTGTTGCTTCATCCAGAAGAGAAGCATTTGCAATTTCCATCCCCGTGAGATCAGTAATTACCGTCTGGAAATTCAGAAGCATTTCCAATCTTCCCTGAGCAATTTCCGCTTGGTAAGGCGTATAAGCTGTATACCAGGCCGGGTTTTCAAGAATATTTCTTAAAATAACATTTGGCGTGATCGTATCGTAATATCCTGTTCCGATATAGGTTTTCAGGATCGCATTTTTACGAGCCAGTTTCTTGATTCCGTCCAAAAAATCTTTTTCAGATTTTGGATTCGGCAAATTCAAAGGCTTTTGCAGACGAATCGCTGCCGGAAGCGTTTGTGCTATCAATTCATCCAGAGAAGATGCTCCAACCGTGCGCAACATTTCCTGTAATTCCTGCTCATTCTTACCGTGATGACGGTTTTCGAATTTATCCTGGCTTCGAAGATTGATTTTCATTATTTGGGCTAACGAGACCGTTATATAGTTGGTTATAAAATACAAAAGTAAGCAAATCCGTGCAAATCTCAGAGAGATTGTCGGGAATGCTTACTCTTGAATATGTTCAATAATCAATAAATTTTTCTTTTCAGTGTTTTGGACAACCGCAGTCTGTTTTGCGCTTGAATATTCCCAGGATTTTTTTGGATTTCGGCTTTTGATATCCTCTGTTTTTCTTCCTGTTGTTAGAAAACATTTCTGATTTAACATGCTTGGGAGCAGCGTTCACTTCCTGAACACCAGAAAAGCCTAAAAGAAATCCCGACAGAAGAAATAATGCAACAAATTTTTTCATAACTCTATAAATTTAACCCCGTACCTGAATATTCAACGACTTTATATGTCTTGTAAGTATGTTAATCTGCACTTTAAAATACTGATTAACAAAGATCTTAATTCCTTAGCCTCTTACCAACTCAATGGTCGTAATTTCGGGCAAAATACCAACACGTCCCGGATACCCCAGGTAGCCAAATCCACGGTTAACATATAAATGCTGATTATTTTCGGTATACAAACCTGCCCACTCCTTGTAACGATATTGAACAGGACTCCATTTAATTCCTGCCACTTCAACACCAAACTGCATACCATGTGTGTGACCAGCAAATGCTAAATCGATATCGTTATATTTTGGAAGTACCTGTGCACGCCAATGACTTGGATCATGGGAAAGTAATATTTTTACCGGATAATCTTCTGCTCCCTGATAAGCTTTTTCAAGATTACCATATTTGGCAAAATTTCCGGCACCCCAGTTCTGGATTCCAATTAATCCGATTTCTTCATTATCCACACGAATCGCCCGGTTTTCATCAAGCATCAGATTCCAGCCCAACAATTCATGCGCCTTTTTAAGATTTGCAAGATTCTGATTTTTTTCCTGCTGAGATCCCCATTGATAGTAATCGCCATAGTCATGATTACCTAACGTTGAGTGCACACCAAGTGGAGCTTTTACTTTTTCAAAAATGTTGATGTAATCTTTTACTTCAACGGCGCGGTCATTGACTAAATCGCCTGTAAAAAATGCAATGTCCGGCTTTTCTCTCAACAACATCTCCACACCACCTTTTACTGCGGTTTTATTGAAAAAACTACCTGAGTGAATGTCAGAAAGCTGCGCAATTTTCATTCCGTGAAATGCTTTTGGAAGATTTTTCAGCACCACTTTTACCCGGCGAATCCGGTAATCATGCGCCCCTGATAAAATCCCGAATACAAAAGTGCCCATTAAGGCAGTTCCTGCAACCAAAGCAGTAGTTTCCAAAAATTGTGAACGCGGAATACCTCGCTCAACAGAATTTGCCGGATTTACGGGAGCAACTGGCGCAACCGATGGAATAAAATAACTGACAATCCATTGAAGCAAGCGGCGGACATCATCTATCAACAAAAAGAAAACAACCAGTAATTTGGAAAGATAAGGAATCGCGATTCCTGCGATGATAAAAGTTCTGGTAATTCGGTTGAAAAAATCAGCAGGAAGAAACTGCATGACCACATATGCAAATAAAGTTAAAGACGTAAATCCCCAGTAAGCGAGAGTAATCCATCTTTGTGTCGGCTGGGAAAGATTCCGGATTACAAAACGTAAAGCCTGCCAGACATACCAGTCCATACCAAATAGTACGACTGTAAATAATATAAAAAAAAGAGTACGGTTCATCCAGTCAAAAGAGTATATATGTGACAATTAACACCCGTTATCTTTTTCTCGTTCA